>SLMF01000702.1 GCA_007133715.1 Planctomycetaceae bacterium | reverse complement strand
CGTCTCGGCGGCCAACAGGAGCGTCCCTCCGTTTTCCCGAGGCCATGACGTCTTTCAGCGACGATACCGAACGGCTCCCGTTTGCCCGGAATCCTGGTCCCCTTTTCCGCCGTGTGCCGCAGTTCAGGCAAAAAGAAAACACCCCAAGGGAACAGAACGCCGTGAAACCCGTGAAAGATGCGCGCACGGCGCAGAGAAGTCATACCGTAAGACTCTAACGCTGAAATCCCCAATTCATGTGTGGCATGTGCCCTCCCGGCCCAGTAACTCAGTCCCTTACACTCAGTCGATTACACTCAGTCGAACAGCCGGGGGATTGCAGGACGACTAAGAGCCAGGACTAAGTGCAGGAGGACTAAGGGTAGGAGGGCTAAGTGTAGGGAGATTAAGAAAGGGCTCGAGATCAAGGCTGAACTCGACAAGAACGTCTACCCTACTGGAATCAAATTCAACGACCAGGAGCTTGCGGCTGTGAATAGGAAACGTTCAACGTTTCACGGCGACTGGACGTTGAGCCGCCGCAACCCGATTTTTACGTAATCCAATTCACGCTCAATTCCAATCGTCCGTCTCTTGAGCCTTTGAGCAACGGCACACGTTGTAAACGTCCCAGCAAACGGGTCCAAAACAAGGTCGCCCGGATTGCTGCTTGCAAGGATGATCCTCTCCAAGAGCGCCTCCGGCTTTTGAGAAGGATGCTCCTCATACTCGTCCATGCGATACCGGACCCTCGGAAAATACCAAGCGTTGCCGGGCACTTTGGTCGTGTTGTATTGCGTCGGGACCGCCTTGCGGTAGTCGATGAGTTTGCGTTTTGCGCCGGTCTTTGCCTCCACTTGCACGGCCTTGGCGTTAAACGTGTAGTCATGAACGTTTTTGACGCAATGGAGGATGGGCTCGTACATGGAGCCAAAATAGCTCCTTGCTTGAACACCGGAGCTATCATAATACCAGACAATCCGTGAGAGGATCGTCAGACGATCACGGAGGTAGAGGTCCAAGTAGGGCATGGATTGCGTACTGGTCATCACGTAGAGCGTGCCGGTGGGGCGAAGCTTGTCAATGCAGAGGTCCAGCCAGCTCTGACACCAGTTGGCGTACTCACCATCGGAGGGCCACTTGTCCACGAAGTTTGCAAAGCGTTTCCCGATGTTGTACGGCGGGTCCGCAAAAATGAGGGCCACGCTCGCATCGCCAATATCGGATGCAAGGACGTCCAGCGCATCCCCCCAATGGATGGCGGTCTCGTTTTTTGTGAAAACCCGTCCTGCGTTCATTGGTCCCCCTATGATTCGTGTGAGGATCTTAGCGTGTCCCCACCCTACCCCACGGTGGCGGATAATTGGGTACGCGGTTAGCGCAACGGAATCGCCGTTTGCTTGGGTCCGCCTTGTTTTCTCGGTACAGCCCGGTCCAGGTTCGGCTCCACCAACCGCCAGTCCTGTCGGCGTCGGCCATCTATTGTCAACAATTCCAACCCGCTGGCAATACTCCCAGGTGGCACCAAGTCGATCTGGGCCCTGTCCTCAACCGCACCCGATAAGAGTTCTCCCGCGATGACGGCGACCGTCTCAACTCATTTTTCGGTGGACAACGCAACGGGACAGTAACCTCTGGCGAGCGGACCCTCCCTTTTGGGAAACTTATGCCATTCGTTTGGAGTAAAATGGTATCAATAAACATGACTCGGGTTGACAGTCGCGGGTTCCCCGCGTAACCTCGTTTTTTCACGGGAAGAAATCCAACCTCTTCTTTTTGTTGGCTCTGACAGGGGGTTAGTTTATTGTTTTAGCCAGAAGACGTTTTCCGGTTGGTGTGGTAGTTTTCTGCGTTACGCTCCAAAAAAGAAGTGGAATTAGTTGTCCAGTCTCTAGCCGTTCCTGGCCGCTGCCGCGTACCGCGCCCGGTGGTACAGATTTGCACTTGAGGGGGAATTTCAGCGGGGCATGGGTGCGCTGGTGATCGCGGGCCCGCCTCCAGCTTACCTAAGGGCGTTGTTCACCCTGACTGTTCAATCGGCCCGCTGATCGCCGGTTCTCGATCAACCCGCACCCGGATCGTTACCAGCTTCCGTCGCGGGACGGGGCGAAATGTTTTCACGGCAAATGAGGAGCAAACGGATGTTTTTTTTACCGAGCAATACCCTGAGGGGAACGCCTGGGGGCGGTTGGCTGCGTGCTGGCGGGTGGTGGGCAGTTCTGCTGGGTTGTTTCGGGTTGGCATCGGCGGTGCAGTCCGAGGTGACAAGCGAGCCCTCTGGATTCGTGGCTTCCTCGCCCCGCCAGCTGCCGGTCAGTGCGCGGGTGGATGTGGTCGTTGTGGGGGCGAACGAGGGCGGATTGGCCGCCGCATGGACCGCGGCCCGGGCGGGTGCCTCCGTGATGGTGCTCAGCAGCAACTATTTCCTGGGTGACGAGGTGGCGGCGAAGGGCCGTTATTGGCTGGCCGCAGGCGAGATTCCGCGGTACGAATTCGCCCAACGACTGTTCGACGACTGGGTGACGGAGGATGAGATCACCGAGATCGCACCGGCGGAGTACAAGCGGCGAGTCGAGCGGCTGCTGGTCGATGCGGGGGTAGCGATCCAATTCAACAGCCGCCCGGCGGGGCTGCTGGTCGATGACGCCGGTCAGGTGGCGGGGGTGGTCAGTGCGAACAAGGCGGGCTTGCAGGCGGTGGTGGCTCGGGTGGTGCTGGACACCACGTCGACGGCCTGCGCCGCTCGGCTGGCCGGCGCGGCCACCACGGACTGGCCGGTAGAAACGGTGTCGGCCCGCCGTGTGGTTTTTGGCGGCCAGGTGCCGGACAGCCGCCGGATCGGTCGCTTTTCCGAATACGCGCTCGAGCTGCCGATGCGGGAGGGCAGTTGGCCGGAGCGCTGCCGGGGCGAGGTGCGGTTGCGCGAGCAGTTCAACCGCGTGGATGCGCGGCGGGCCCACGCCCATGTGATGCACATGATCGAGCCGGTTTCGATCATTTCGGCGGTCGCAGAACGTGAGCGGGTGTGGACGGAGGCGGCCGACTTTGAGCTGGCCCGCTGCCGCCCCCGTGATGGGGACTATCTGTACGTGCTGAGCCAGGCAGCCGACGTTCCTCGGGAGCGGGCGGAAGAACTGACCCGACCGGTGTTCCTGGCGGACCTGGGGGCACGGCTGGGACCGCTATTGCAGGAGTTGGCGGCAGAGCGCGGGGCGCCGGCGGGCGTGTCGGTCCGCAGCGAGCCCTTGCGCGAGACCCGCGACGGGTTGGACGTGGCCGAACTGCTGCACGGGCATCGGCGGTACCTCCGCTCGGATCTCGGGCATGTCGCACAACCGCAGACGGCGGTGCCGATCTGGGGCGAGTACGATGTGGTGGTAGTGGGCGGCGGGACAGCCGGGATGCCGGCCGCTCTGGGCGCCGCCCGGCAGGGGGCGCGGGTCCTGGTCATCGAAATGCTCGGACTGGTCGGTGGTAACCGCGAACTGGGCACCGCCGGCTACTGGAAAGGCTATCCATACGGGTTCAACCGCTTCGGTTCGCTGGCCCATCGCTGGCGCGCGGCCGAGGCTTTCGCAGACGCCCGCCGTGCCGGGATCGACATCTGGTACAACACGCTGGCCTGCGGGGCCGTGCTGGAGCAAACACGCGTGCGGGGCGTGGTCGTCGCCACACCGCTGGGCCGCGGCGCGGTCTTGGGCCAAGTCGTGATCGACGCGACCGGCGACGGCGATCTGTGCGCCGCCGCCGGCGCCGAATACCATTACCTGAACGACGGCGATCTGAGCCTGCAGGAAGCCTCCTTTCGCGAGGTCGGGTTGTACAGCAACGTACTGCCCCTGGACCACCTGGATGTGCACAGCTCGACCGTGCATCACATGCTGGCCCGCCTGGCCGGAGACCAGGACGTGTGGGACTATTACCCGATGGCCGGTATTCGCCAGACACGCTTGATCCGCGGCGACCATGTGATCAGCGTCTTGGATCAGATCCTGGGCCGCACCTATCACGATCTGGTCGGCGTCTCCTGGTCCGCTTACGACCCTCACGGCTATCACAACAGCGATTATGTCTATGCCGGGCTGATGCCGCCGACCAAGCACGAGGTGCGGCAGGCTGGCCAACCCGGTTTTCCCACCTGGTTCCCGCTGCGCGCGATGCTGCCCAGCGGTCTGGACGGGATCCTGGTTGTCGGCCGCTCGCATTCGGTCACCCACGATGTGCAGGCGTCGGTGCGAATGAACGGCGACTTGATCAACTTTGGGTACGCTGCCGGCTGCGTGGCAGCGGAAGCGGTCCGCACGGGCCGGGGGCTGCGGCAGGTCGAACTGGCGCCGGTCCAGGACCATTTGGTCGAGGTTGGCAATCTTTCGCCCGAGGACCGGCAGCAGCGGAGCGTGGACCTGCCCGAGCCCAGCGACTCGCAGTTGGAAGCGGCGGCGGCGGACCCGCAGGACGCCCAGCAGCTGGCGACGCTGTTGTGGGCCGGTCGGCGAAGTGTGCCTTATCTGCAAGCTTCGTTCGCAGACCAGCCGACGTTGGAAAAAGCCAAAGCGTTGTGTGTGCTGGGCGACAATACGGCCGTCGTGTATCTGGGCGAGTGGTTGGACGCTCAGCCGTTGGAGGGCGGATTGGCCTACGACTGGGAAGCCTTTCTGCGCGTCTCGGATTTGGAGAGCCTGATGTGGCTGTTGGGTGTCCCGGGTGATCCGCGTGCGGTCGCCCCGCTGGTGAGGAAGTTAGAGGCGAGCCAGACCGGCGGCCCCAGTTTCAATCCGGTTCCACGCAGTCCGTGGTCGCCCACGTACAGTGCGGGCGGGAACGATTTTTCCCACATTCGGGCGATCACGACCGCCCTGGGTCGCATCGGCTGCCCCTCGGCCGCCCCCGCCCTGCATGCCTTCCTCAGCCGTGACGGGGTGCGAGGTCACGTGGATGTCGCCGGCGACCCGAAATCTCTGCACGCCCACAGCTTCGTCGACGCCTATCTCGAACTGTTCGCCGCCGGGGCCCTGGTCCGCTGCGGCGATCATCAAGGATTGGGGGAGCAGATCCTGACCGCCTATCTGGACGATTGGCGAGGCATCTTTGTCCGCTACGCGGGTTACATCCTAAGCGAAGCGGGCATCGACTTTTGAGTTTCAAGGCTTTTCGGCCGCCGAGCCAAGGATTGTGGCCACGACGCTGGAGTTGCTGGAAAGCGTGGCCGCCCAGCGCGCCGAGGAGGAACTGCGAGCGTCTCGCTAGTGCCGCCGAAACCAGGCGACAAACCATCTGGGAAGGTCCGACCTTCTGGCGCGGAGCCCGGCAGCTAACAGCCGAGGGAGAGGGGGTAGTTGCTTTGGTCATCGGAACATACACGGAAGAAGGGGGGTCGTTCGACGCATCCTTCTCATGGCTGCTCACATTTGGTATCCTGTCCCGTGATCGAATCCCGTCTTCGTGCAGGGGTGACGTCTGCCGCCCCGACTTCCTGGGACCTGTGGCGGATATCTGATGCCCGGCTGGTGGTTGCGACTGTTTGAATTCCGCGTTTTATTCGCCGAACATGTGCTGTTCAGCGTCGGCCTGATGCTGGTCTCGGGCTACTACCTGGGTCGGGGCTGCGCGCTGGTCCGGTTGCCGGAAATCACGGGTTACATCTTTGCCGGGATCCTGCTGGGCGACAGTGTGCTGGGGTTGGTCCCTTCCCCCATGTCGG
>SLMF01000668.1 GCA_007133715.1 Planctomycetaceae bacterium | reverse complement strand
GAGCATCGATCTTATCGGTTGTCAAGCGATTGGCGGGGGATTGAGCGGTGATTTTGGAATTTTTCGCAGACTTCGCCGGGGATTTTGCGATGGGGCAGGAGGAGCGCAAGGGCCTCATTAAACCGCCCAAATGTGGGTCGGGATCTCCGACACCGACGCGGTTTCGTGAGGAACTCGAAGGGAATGGCCCGTCTTCGGTATGCTGTCGCGCAAAAAAAACCCGCTGGACAACGGGGTGTCCAGCGGGTTGGGTTCGTGACGCACGAGGCGTTACTGACCGATCGTCACGCTTTGGCCGTCGTCACGAATCGCGATCCGCAGCAAAACGGCAAAGTCGGTGGTGCCAGAGATGAACTGGACCGATCCGTCCACAAAGGCACAGAGGATACCGCCCGGATGCGGCGACTGCAGCGGGTTGTTGTGACCCATCGTCTGGGAGACGCCATCATAGTTGGGGTCGCCCATCACCTGCTTCAGGTCCGCCGGGTAGCGAACCGTCACGATGTTGAACAAAGTCAAGTCGCCGGCGGGCCATTCCGCATCGGACGGCGAACTGCTGTCCGTCGAAAGACTGGTAGCGCGAGGCACCTGGGTGGTGATACCGCTGGTCCCCGATACCCAACCTCCGGCGGTTCCCGTTCCGTCCTGATTCCAACCGGGGTCACCATGGTAGGGCGTGGAAATGGTGCGGTTCTGATGACGCAGCCAATCGGACTGTTCCGACACGATCATCGTGTTCGACGTCCCGTCGGTGCAGCCGGCCATGTTGATGTGCTGGGCCGGAGGCAACATCCCGCTGGACGTAATGATCGAGTTGCTGGGTCCGAACGCCTTGTTCTGATTGACATAACGCCGATTGGTGCTGGGTGCCCAGTTATTGGGGCCCGCACCAGAGTAATCGTCGGAATCCGGCGAGATGTCACTTCCACCCGAAATACCTACATACGAAGGCAGGGCGATCGGCCCGGATTGGGTTTCCATCAGCGGCAACGGGCTGGACGGGCAGCGCATCACGTCGGGTGCCAAATTCATCAACGCGTTCGACGTCAGCGGGTTCAGCGAGTCGGCGGTGAAGATCCCCGACTGTCCCGAGGCCTGCCGCGCCTGAATCCGATCATAGATGTTCCGCTGCTCGACGAACGGCAGGATCCCATACCACCAGGACGGACCCATCACCAGCTCTCCGCTACGCACCGCCACCTGGGCCCCCATCGGGAAGACCTTGTAGGTGTCGTGATAGTTTTGCAGTGCCAACGCCAGGTTCTTCTGGTTGTTCAAGCACTGACTACGACGTGCCGCCTCGCGGGCAGCCTGAATCGCTGGCAGCAACAGGGCTACCAACACTCCGATGATGGCGATGACCACCAGCAGTTCCACAAGCGTGAAACCGCGACCTGCATTTCTCTTACGCATCGGACTTTCCTTCGGAAAAAGGAGAAAAAAAAGAAAACAAGCGTCGGCCTTCGCTCGTATGAGAAATGAGAAGAGAAAACGGACACTTTCCCCCATTTCGCACGAAAGCCTTCACCTTTCCATCAGAACATGTTCGGCAGCCTCTGTCAAGTAACATTCCGGGATTCTGTCTGACAAGCTGAGGGCCGTTTCTTTTTAGCCCCCCACGGGGTGGCTGTCAATTGTCGGCCGTCGCGACCACCCAGATATTCCGGTATCGTAGGGGCGAACCGTGGTTCTGCAAGTAAATCGGGCCCGGATCGGGGCCCGGACCCAAAGGTGCAGCCGTGGTGGAACGATCCCCCGGCAACTCGAGGTCGTCGTGAATCACCACGCCATTGTGCCGTACGGTCATCCGCGGATCGGACGTCCGGTTGCCGTCGTCGTCATACCGTGCAGCGGTAAAATCGATGTCGAATGTCTGCCAGGTCAGCGGCGGATAGCACATATTGAGGTCGGGATCACGCACCGAATAGACCCCGCCACATTCGTCATGGCGGCCTTCCAGTCCGAACGAATCGAGGATCTGGACTTCGTACCGACCCTGGACGTACAGCCCGCTGTTGCTGCGCCGCTGGCCCCGGTCCTGGGGTTGGTAGGCGTTGCGAAATTCGAAGTGGATTTGATGGTCGGCAAAGGTCTGACGGCTGGTCGTGCCCTCCATCAGCAGCCCGTCGTCTGTGATTCGCCCATTCACCCAGTTTTCCACGCTTTCAGGGGATCCATCGAAGAGTACGACCGCGTTTTCGGGCGGCTCGGCCCCCAAGGTGGGGCTCTGGCGGTGGACTTTTTCCAGTTTTCCCAACCGATTCCCGGCCGGATCGTAGACCGCCAGGCCCTCGAGCGTGAGGACGCCGACCGCCTCTTCGGTCTCGAAACGCACCCGCCCCTGCTGTAATTGGCCTCGCGCACGGACCGGCGGCTGCCGATCCCAGCCGTCGCCGGGGAGCCCTCCCTGATACGCGACCGCTTGGAACTGCCCTTCGCCTTCCGCAATCACTTGGACCCCCAGCTGCAACGGTTCCGGAACCACGGGCCCGGCGTATTCTCCCTGATAGGCGAAATCCTGATCCACATGCTCCGGGTCCGCATACCGGGGTGAATTCGCCCAGACGGGGGACCAAAAAGCAATCAGCGATAGCAGGAGCACGGTGTGAGGTATTCTCAAAAGCATGATGTCAACTCGCAGAAAGTGTAAGGAGGGGGGAAGATCGCTTGGTTACCAGCCTAATCCCATTCCGAATTGCCGTCCAGATGGAATCCACCGCGGCGAAAAGCATCCGCCATCGCTTTGGGTACCTCGGCTTCCGCCAGTACCAAGCGAGCCCGGTTCTCGGTGACCTTGGCCCGGTTCTCCTGTTCCGTCGCCACCGCCTCGGCCCGGTGGCGTTCGGCCTCGGCGCGCCGTTTGCGCATATCGGCCTGAGCCTGATCGTTCTGCAGCCGAGCCCCGATATTTTCACCCACATCGACGTCGGCGATGTCGATCGAGACGATCTCGAAAGCCGTTTGGGAGTCCAGACCCCGCGACAAGACCGCTTCGGTGATGCGGTGCGGGTTCTCCAGCACCTCTTTGTGCGACTGGGCCGAGCCGATGGCCGTGATGATCCCTTCACCCACGCGGGCAATCACCGTCTCTTCCGTCGCCCCTCCGATGAGCTGTTCCAAGTTGGTCCGCACCGTGACCCGCGCCCGGATCTTCAATTCCACCCCGTCTTTGGCAATCGCGCTGAGTGTGCCCTTGCCGCCGCGCTTGGTTTCCGGACAATCGATCACCTTGGGATAGACGCTGGTCTGCACGGCATCCAACACGTCGCGACCCGCCAAATCGATCGCGGCAGCCCGGTCGAAGCCCAAGTCGATATTGGCCCGGTGCGCGGCGATGATCGCTCGAATCACATTCTGCACATTCCCCCCCGCCAAATAGTGCGCCTCGACCCGCGCCGTGCTGATCCCCGTGCGACGGCTGATATCCAAACCCGCTTGGGCCGCCATGATCTTGGCCGTCAATATCACGTTCGTGTTCACCTGCCGAAAACCCATGCCCACCAGACTGAGCATGCTGACATCGGCACGCGACATGTAGGCCTGAAACCAGAGCTTGCCATACACCGCGGCCGCGATGCCAATCGCTACCACCGCCAGCACCAGCACCAGACCCACCGCCACCAGAACCAGTGTCATCCAACCCGTGCCGTTCGCTTCTTGCGCCAGCATCCAGGGCACTCGATCAATCAGGGGCAACATCGCGTTCAGCCTCCCGGCAAATTGGAATCGGAAAGGATCGCCACCTTCGGCAAAACTCCCATGATAATCCATCCCCACAGAAATTTCCAACCGCGGGTAAATGGCAACCGAGCGCCAGACCCTCCGGCGAGTCCTGTTATGCGGGAAGGACGCCCGAAAACCCTCTGTGCGGGTGGTTAAGCACAGGGTTCACGCGAAGCCGACGACGACCAAGATCACCGGGCGGGGGCGAGTGACGTCCCATTCATCCCAACGCGGCCTCGCTTCGCTCGACGATACGGCGACTCGTAGAAGCGGCATCTTGCCGCTTTCCTGGTTCCCTAACGCGGCTGGAAGCCGCGTCTACAGCGGCGCGGCGGGAAGCCTTCGCAGGGGTGACTTGAGCGAACGCTCGGCAGACCACGTGGAACGCGGAAGCCGAAGCGGATAGAATTCAGCTAGATTGGCTCAGGAGGTGTTTACAATGCCCACGTATGTATATGAAGTAATCACCCCGTCGGGTGATGCGGGTGAACGTTTCGAATGGGTGCAGAAGATGACCGATGACCCGCTGACCGCGCATCCGGAGACGGGCGAACCGGTTCGGCGGGTGTTCATGCCCACGTGGATCGCCGGCCGGTTGGCGCCGCTGCGGACCGAGCGCAACCTGCAGGATGACAGCAAGTTAGCTCGGATGGGGTTCACGAAATATGTGAAGTCGTCGGAGGGTCGGTATGAAAAGACGACGGGTGACGGGCCGAATTTGCTGGGCAGCTAAATAAGGGGGCCTTCGTTGGGAGCGATCGACACGAGCAGCGACTGGCTGGCTGCCCGCCAGCCACAGCCGCCGCGTACCCCGGGACTGCGTATCGGCGGCGTGGTTCTCGCGTCGCCGGTTGTCCAGGCCGCCTTGTCCGGCTACAGCGACAGTCCGATGCGTCGATTGGCCCGCCGCTTCGGTGCCGCCTACACGTTGGGCGAGGTGATGTTGGACCAGTTTTTGGTCACGGTCCGGATGCGGAAGCGGACGCGTCATTTTCTGGAGATAGCCGACGAGGAACATCCGGTGGGGGGGCAATTGATGGGTGCGGAACCCGTCCAGTTCGCCGCCGGTGCCCGGCGGTTGGCCGCGGCCGGGTTCGACGTGATCGATATCAACTTCGGCTGCCCGGTCAAAAAGGTGGTCGGACGGTGCCGTGGCGGCTTTCATCTAAGTCAGCCCGAGGTTGCTTTGGAGATCCTTCGCCGCACGCGGGACGCCTTACCCGAGCGGATTCCGTTGACCGTCAAGCTGCGTCGCGGCATCGACGATTCCGCCGCCAGCCGCGAGCGGGTATTCGCGATCCTCGAGGGCGCCTGGGCGGCCGGGGTCGCGGCGGTGACCGTTCATGGCCGTACGGTGAAGCAGCGTTACGAGGGTCGCAGCTGCTGGGAGTTTCTGGCCGAAGTCAAGCGGCAGGCGGGGGAGCGCACGGTGTTGGGCAGCGGCGATCTGTTCTCGGCCGCGGATTGCCTGCGGATGCTGGAACAGACGGGTGTGGACGGTGTCAGCGTGGCTCGGGGCGCCATCGGGAATCCCTGGATTTTTCAACAAACGCGGGCTCTCTTGGCGGGCCAGACCCTGCCGGACCCGCCCCGGGTGTTCGAACAGCGGGAGGTGATTCGCGAGCACTATGCCTTGACGCGGGAGTGTTATGGTTCGGAACGCTGCGGGCCGTTGATGCGTAAGTTCGGGATCAAGTACGCCGCCTTGCACCCTTGCTACGCCGAGGTGCGGCAAGCTTTCACGCGTGTGCGTGGCTACGAGGACTGGGAGCAGCTCTTCGACCGCTGGTACGCCGAGGATCTTCCGGGCCAAGCCCCTCCGGAGGAGGTTCATCGCAGTCAGGGCTCGGGACAATCGTCGCTCGCGTCTTCGCGGCCCAGCACGTAGCGGGCGACTTCCTGCATGACGGCGGCCGCAGCGAAATAGCGTTGCTCTTCATGGCTGCGGCCGATCGCCGCCGCGACATTT
>SLMF01000142.1 GCA_007133715.1 Planctomycetaceae bacterium | reverse complement strand
TGTCGAAGAACCGGCGACCGATGTCGAAGAACCGGCGACCGATGTCGAAGAACCGGCGACCGATGTCGAAGAACCGGCGACCGATGTCGAAGAACCGGCGACCGATGTCGAAGAACCGGCGGAATCGGACCAGGGCGATGCAGGGCTTCGTTCCGAACGTAGGCGAGTAATGTTTGTTGGCTGGGAGGCCGTCGAGGACGAGGCGGTGGCAGCGGATGGCGAACCGGGCGATGACACCGCGTCTGCCGAGGACACGGAACCGTTGGCCCCACAACCGGCAACGGTCGACGCACCCGAGGAGACCTTTCCCGCGTTAGAACCGCCCCTGCAGGAACCGGTTGCTGACGAGTCGGCGGAGCCGGCAGAGGGCCTCGAGGAGGAGCAGGCCGTGGAAGAAGGGGCGGTTGAGGACACCGTAGAGGAGGCGGAGGACTCGCCACCGACCTACCGCTCGCTGGAGGAGGTAGCGGACCAGATCCGCCGCACGTTGGCGCGGGAGAGCGCCCAGCAGGCGGTGGACCGCGCGTTACAGGAAGCGCGGAGCGAGGTGAACGCGTATTTCCGGGCGCGGATTCCGGCCGAGGCGATGGACGAAGAATTGCCGGCTCCTTTGGATCTCGAAGCGTTAGCCGAGAAACACGGTTTGATCCCCGGTTCCACGCCGCTGGTCGACATGCTCGAAGTGGAAGATTACGAGCTGGGTCAGGCTTATACGTTCACGTTTGCGGAGGGCCAGGTGCGGACGGTGAGTTTTGCCGAGCAGGCTTTTGTCGAGGGCATTCCGTTGTACCGGCCCGAGCAGATCCGTTCCTTCGAGACGAATGTCGAGTACCTGTACTGGAAGACGGAGGAGCAACCGCCGTACACGCCGGATATGCACGAAGTCCGGGACGAGGTGATCCACGAATGGCGGCTGCGTGAAGCGCTTCGGATGGCTCGCAACGAAGCCGAGGCGTTGGCGGAAGCCAGCCGTGTGGACGCGTCGTTGCGAGAAACGGTGGACGAAGTCTACGGCGACCAGGTGCTGGAAACCGGCGAGTTCAGCTGGATGACGCGGGGGGCGACTCCTGGCGGCTTCGGCCAGCCCGGGATCAGTCCGGTCGAAGGCGTGGACTTGCCGGGCGAGGAGTTCATGCAGCAGGTGTTTGGTCTGCAGCCGGGCGAAGCATCGGTGGCTGCGAACGCTCCCCAAACGGTGGTCTATGTCGTCCGCGTGTTGGCGGAAACGCCCGAGGAGTCGCAGCGTCGCCAGAATTTCCTCGAATCCGGGGTGACCCGAGACACCCTGCATCTGGCCTTCCGCGATCGCGAGGCCCTGGTCCGCGACTGGTACCGTAATCTGGAGCAGCGGATGGAAGTCCGCTGGCTCCGGCCGCCCGATTTGCCCTATCGGGGCGATTTCTGAGCGGTGCCCGCAGAGAACCGTGGAATATCCGGCCCTCCAGGAGACGCAACCCAGATCGTGCGGGCATCAAAAGCTCGATACCCGCCCGAATCCAGCCGCGGAGATGCCGGGCCACGTGGGGGCCGGATCTCCGAGACGGACTCCTTTTTCAACCGGCTCGCGGGGATATTGACGCGGTCATCCGTCCGGTTATAAACGCGGTTGGCGTACGTTGCGCCGATGCCTTCGGACGTGATTGGAAGACAGGCGGAATTCGAGGCCGATTGGGAGGGCAAGGGGGCCGTAAAGAGGTCGGACTTGCCCCAAACGTTAGGGAGTTCCTTGATGATGCGGATAATGCTGCTCGCCCTGCTGGTGTCAGGCACGTTTTTAACTGCCAACGCGAATGATCCGCCACCCAACTTCGTGGTGATCTTCACCGATGACCAGGGCTTTGCCGATGTGGGCGTGTTCGGTTCGGAGCAATTCGGTTTTCAGACGCCGCACATCGATCGCATGGCCACGGAGGGGATGAAGTTCACCGACTTTTACGCGGTGTCCTCGGTCTGCACGCCCTCGCGTGCGGGTTTGCTGACGGGCTGCTATCCGCCGCGAACGGGCGCGATTCGGGTGTTGTTCCCCCCCAGCGATGTGGGACTTTCGCCCGAGGAAGTGACCATCGCCGATCTGCTGAAGGAGCAAGGCTATGCCACGGCAGCGATCGGGAAATGGCACTTGGGCCATCATCCGCACTTTCTGCCCACCCGTCAGGGCTTCGACTACTACTGGGGCATCCCCTACAGCAACGACATGTGGATCGACCCCCGCGCCCCGCTGTCGGAGGAGGTGCTCTTGCACGACGGCATCACTCGCGAGTGGATCCGCGACGCCCAGCCCGATCAGCGGAGGCGGGTAAACGATGTGCCGTTGATGATCAATGAAGAAGTGGTCGAATACCCGATCGACCAGCGGTATTTGACTCGGCGAACGACCGAGCAGGCGATCGCCTTTATGGAGCAGCACCGGGACCAACCGTTTTTTCTGTACGTACCGCATGTCATGCCGCATATCCCCCTGTTTGCCACCGACGAGTTTACGGGCAGCAGCGAGCGGGGTTTGTACGGCGATGTGATCCAAGAGCTGGATTGGAGCGTGGGCCGGATTCTGGAAGCGATTGCCGAGTTGGGTTTGGACGAGCGGACGCTGGTGGTTTTTACGACGGACAACGGTCCGTGGAACCTTTCGGGCGGCCGCGGGGGTCATGCGGATCCGTTGCGTGGTTATAAGTTCAGCGTATTTGAAGGCGGGATGCGGGTACCGACGGTAATGCGCTGGCCCGGGAAGATTCCCGCCGGCACGATTCAGACAGAAATCGGGGCGACGATCGATCTGCTGCCCACCTTGGCCCATCTGGCCGGCTGCGAATTGCCCGAGGACCGGGTGATCGACGGACGAAACATCTGGCCGCTGATGAGCGGCGAACCGGGTGCCCGCTCGCCGCACCCTGCGTTCTACTACTACGCCGCCAACTCGAACCGCTTGGCCGCTGTTCGCGAAGGGCACTGGAAGTATCATGCCCCGCACGGCGACCAGCCGGAGCAGCTGTACAACTTGGCCATCGATTTAGGCGAGACGAGGAATCTGGCCGCGGTCTACACCGAGGTCGCGGCCCGCTTGAGGCAGCAGATGGAGGAGTTTGACGACGATTTGAAAGTAAACGCCCGCCCGATCGGTCGCCTGCCCGGCTCCGAGTAGCGGTAGCCGGCGGGAACAGGGCACGTTACCGGCGGTCTTTCCGAGTGGCACGGTCTGCTTGGTGGCCGTGTGATGTCCGGCGGCCCGGCCAGGAACAACGTGTCTCCGGCCTACTTGCCGCTCTTCTTCACTCGGTTGTCGCGGATGTACTTGTTCAGCGCGCCGGTTTCCGTCCTGCGCTCCTGCATGTCAAACAACTGGGTGGCCGCAATCAATTGGCTCAGCTTGGGATAACCGTAGTTCCGCGAATCGAAGTCGGGCGACTGATTGGCCAAGTAGGTGCCGACTACGGCCAGACTGGACCAGCCGTCATCATCGGCGGCCGACAAGGCCGCACTGCGCAACAGCTGGACCAACCGGGTGTCTTGCCGCAGTTCCTTCGTGCCCTTTTTCGACCCCGTTTTGACGTCGGGCGTGTCGTTATCTTCGTCCTCGTCCTCGGTCAGGATCTCGGTGTAGACGAACTTGTCACACGCGCTGACAAAAGGTCGCGGCGTTTTTTTCTCCCCCACCCCGTAGACGATCATCCCGGATTCACGCAGCCGCGTCGCTAGACGCGTGAAGTCGCTGTCGCTGGAAACCAGGCAAAACGCCTGTAAACGGTTGGAATACAACAGATCCATGGCGTCGATGATCATCGCCGAATCCGTGGCATTCTTTCCCGAGGTGTAGGAGAATTGCTGAATCGGCTGGATCGCGTGCTCGTTCAGCACGTCCTTCCAGCCCTTCAAGCGGGGTGTGGTCCAATCGCCGTAGGCGCGTTTGACACTGGCGATGCCATACTTGGCCACTTCGGACAACAGCTGGCTGATCACCGCCGGTTGCGCGTTGTCGGCATCGATCAACACCCCGATCCGAGATTGCTGGGATTCGGTATTCATCGCGGATCACCAGCGTCGAGCGACTTCGGCCTGCATGAAGGCCAAACCGTCGCGGGCCAGTTGCTCCTCGCTGTCATACATCCGCCGCCAAATCTTCGTCGCCGCGACCAGCTCGGGCAGCGCCAACCCGAACGCCTCGATCATCATCCAGCCGTCATAACCGACCGCGTGCAGGGTGTCGAACGTTTCGGCCCAGCGAACACTGCCCTGTCCCGGCGTGCTGCGGTCGTTTTCCGAGATGTGAACATGCGCCAACACGTCGGCACACGCCCGAATCGACTCGGGAAGGTTCTTTTCTTCAATGTGCGCGTGAAACGTGTCGTACATCGCCCGGCAGCTGGTCAGAGCCACCTCGCGGACAAAACGTGCGGAATCGGCATGGGTGTTCAACAGATAGCACTCGAAGCGGTTCAGGCACTCGACCCCCAGGGTAACCCCCGCCTGGGCGGCATGCTCGGCCAGTTGCCGCATGGAATCAACACCCCACGCCCATTCGTCGGCGGTCGGGCCCTGCCCGCTGAAGAAGCCCAATGCGGAATGGTAAGGGCCGACCAGAGCCGTCGCTCCCATCGCTTGGCAGCAATCCACCGCTCGTTTGTTGTTCTGGACGCCCCGCGCCCGTACCGCGGCATCCGGGTCGATCGGGTTGTCTTCGACCCCCCGCACCGTGACGGCCGTACGTTCCAGCCCCAGATCGTCCAAACGTTTCCCCCACGCGGCATAGTCCAGATCCAAGTTGAATAACGGCACTTCCACGCCGTCGTATCCCATCGCCTTCAGACTCTCCAGCACCGGCAAGTGGCTCTCGCCGATCTCGCCTGTCCACAACAGCAGATTCATTCCAAACTTCATTGTTCTTCTCCTGGCAGCCCCGCTGCCTGCAACCTGCCGGAACCGCCGTCCAGTAGTTCGTACGACCGCTGGCGGATACAGCTCCGAGCCTCAACAAGGATGGTTAAAAAGTGCGGCGGCAGGGGGGGCAAACCGACCCGCCGCATCACGTGATTCAGACGCCACAGCAGTTTCTCATCATCCAGATAGTCATACAAGAACCGCGCCGCCAGAAATCGAGAAATAAACGGCGGCAGCAGGTCGGCGGGCTGGGTGACCATCTGCTGCACCACGTGGCCAATTCGAACGGGGTCGAGCGACTCCAAAGTGGCGTAATACCGGTCCAACTGCTCGGGGGCCGCTTGAATCAGTTGGGCGTCCAAGAGGATCTCGACCAGGATGTGCCCGAGAAAACTGGGGCGAAAGCCATCGTCCGCGGGCAGTTGGTCCCGAATCAGAACCGTCAACTGCAGGCTGGTTTCGACAAAAGCCCGCGTTTGATGAAACCAACGGTCGTCCTCCAAGTGCTGCAGGATCCCCCCGGCAACCCGCACCACCTGAGGGTCCGCCGACCGAAGAAAAGGCTCGACACGACGCCGCCGCGCCCGCGAGCGGCGATTGACGACGCTCAACCAGTCAGGAATCGCGGTTCCAGCCAAAAAATAGGCGTCATCCAGGTAATCGAGCCCGTGGGCGAAATAATTCATCCGTCGGGTCCCGCGCCAAGCGAATGGTTACCGTTACCCCCGGCCATTGACCAACTTGCCCACGACCAGCGACGCATTGTGGCCGCCGAAGCCGAAACTGTTGCTCATCGCCACCGGCACCTCACACTCGCGAGCCTGGTTCGGCACATAGTCCAGATCACAGTCCGGATCGGGAGTCTCC
>SLMF01000147.1 GCA_007133715.1 Planctomycetaceae bacterium | reverse complement strand
ATGCAAGTTACGGCACGGTCGCCGGGAACCGGCTTCAGACGCCGGACCAACACGGCCGCTGCCATCTGTGCGCATGACGACCGAGCCGTCACCGTCAAGGGCAATCGCCCAAAAGGCCCGAGGGTTTCGCACGCCACCGGGCCATTTTTTGTCGTCCGTGGGGCCGGTCGCCGGCCGCCGGAGCGGCCGGGCTGGTCGACCTTGCTTGACCGGCTTGGGCGCGGCAGGTACCGCCGGACCCGGCGCGAGTTGTTCTCGGTGCTCAGCCGTAGCCAGAGCATCGGGTACGACCAGGGTGAGAATGGACGCACGGCGGAATGGTATGGGGCCAATCGTCGGGAAAATGCACTGGCTCGTGATTTGGAGACCTCCAGCCGGCTGTTCGCGTTTGTGTTTCGCATGTTCGCCAGCGGCGACGCGGTCCTGCCGTCCCAGGGCATGGGTGCCATGGCCCAGCAACTGGCCGAGCGATTGCCGCCGGGAACGGTCTGCACCAACTCAGCCGTGGCGCGGTTGGAAGAGCACGGCGTACGTCTGGCCGATGGCCGTCAACTCAGCGGCAAAGCGATCGTCGTCGCCACGGAAAGCCCGGCCGCCGCGAGCTTGCTCGGCGAGCCGCAACCACCTGCGGGGCGAAGCGTCACGTGCCTGTATTTTGCGGCGGAACGGCCTCCGGTGGACGAACCGATTCTCGTGCTCAACGGTGAAGGGATGGGAGTCGTCAACAACCTCTGTGTGCCGAGCCTGGTGGGTTCTACGTACGCACCGCCAGGAGCGGACCTGGTCTCGGTGACGGTGCTGGGCATCCCTGCGATCGATGGTCAATACTTGGAATCCGCCGTCCGCCAGCAATTGCAGGAGTGGTTTGGCAACCAGGTTCAAACGTGGCGGCACTTGCGGACCTATCATATACCGTTCGCCCTGCCTGCCCAATCGCCCCCGGCACTCTCGCCTGTGGCAAAACCCCCCAGAAAGCACAGAGGGATTTGGCTCTGTGGCGATTATTTGGACACCGCGTCCATCCAGGGCGCGATGGTTTCCGGACGGCGAGCAGCCGAGGAGGTGCTGCAAGGAAGTCATTTGTCCACCCCGATCGGAGCGTAGATGACGATTGATTTCGACCGGATGATCGACCGACGCAACACGGACAGCCTGAAATGGTCTGGTTCCCGCGGTAACCAAACCATCCCGATGTGGGTGGCGGACATGGACTTCGCCGCGCCGGAGTGCGTCCTGCGCGCCGTGCGGCAGCGCGTCGACCAGGGAGTGTTCGGCTATCCGGTGGTCACCGAGCAAGTCACGCGAGCGGTGGTTACTTGGGCTGCGAGTCACTACCAATGGCGAATCGAACCGGAATGGCTCGTGTGGCTGCCGGGCCTGGTGTCCGGCATCCACGTGGCGTGCCTGGCGCTGGCGGAGACGGCAGACGAGGTTCTCACGTTCGTCCCGGCGTATCCGCCGTTCTTGTCGGCGCCCGGCATGACGGGTCGAACCAAGAAGACGGTCCCGCTGACGCGGGAAAACGGCCGCTGGACGCTGGATCTGGACGAGTTCCGCAAGGCGATTGCGCGGCGTACGAAAGTCTTGTTGTTCTGTAACCCGCACAATCCGGTCGGCAGGGCGTTCGGACGCGAGGAGCTGGCAGCGGTAGCCGAGATTTGCGTGCGTCACGGCCTGTGGATCTGTTCGGATGAGATCCATTGCGATCTTATGTTAACGTCGGGCATGCATGTTCCGCTCGCCTCGCTGAACGAAGCGGTTGCCGATCGCACGGTGACGCTCATGTCCCCGTCGAAGACCTTCAACTTGTCGGGCCTGAGTTGCGGCTTTGCGGTGATCCCGAACGGGGAATTGCGACAGCGTTTCCAATCGGCCGCGCGTGATCTGGCGCCGCAACCCAATGTGTTGGGATACGCGGCCTGCCGGGCGGCTTATGAAGGCGGTGAAATCTGGCGCGTGGCACTGATCGATTACCTGCGAGGCAACCGGGACTTGCTGGAGGCATTCTTCCGTGAGCAGTTGCCCCAGTTCGGCAGCTCCCACGTCGAGGCGACCTACCTGGCGTGGATCGATGCTCGATGGCTTGGCGAGCGGGGCGGAGCGGGTTTCTTTGATGCGGCGGGTGTCCGTTTGTCCGACGGCGATCCGTTTCAGGCGCCGGGTTTCGTGCGGCTGAACTTCGCCTGTCCCCGCCAGACGCTGCGAGACGCACTCGACCGAATTGCCACCGCGGTCCGCAGCATCGCCTGACAGCGAGATTCTTGTGTCGGCTGGACGGTCGAGCGTCTCGCGGCACGGCTTCGGCGGGAACGCCCGTTGTGGATGCCTGCCATCGCTCTCGGCATGACCAGTACCAGGCCCGCCGGCCCGATCCATTGACGCAATTCAAGTCGTCGGATGACTAGCCGAAAACGACTCCCGACCCCGTTCGCGGTGCATGCCTTCCAAACAAATCCGACAGTTATTTCTTTGCCGATCCTAAGCGGGGCTCAGCATGACAAGTGCCAAGATCCCGCGTCCCGTCCAGGCCGCGGTGCGAACCCAGTTCGATTGGACCAGGCGTCTATGGATTGCTGCATCAAAACCGTCTGCCAACCGCGAGTGCAGTCGCACTTGAACGAAGAACGTTGACAGCCAAATCACTGCCAGCAGGCCAATTCCCACTGCTGGCAGAACACGTCCTCCACCTGGCAGTGGAATGACGAGCAGCAACGTCGCCGTGGCGGCTTCGACCAGCATTGTCGGGGCCACCACCAAGGTGGTTCGATTCTGATGTTCGCGTTCGTAGGCAGCGAACTTGCCGGCGGCCACCCTTGCCATGAGCGGGTAGTGGACGATCTGGACGAACCAGATCACGCCCACCATGACGAGGGTGGCAGCGGCGTGCGTCAGCAACAAGACTTCGATCATGGTTGGCACTTAGCAACAAAGGACTCGATTTCTTCTTCCAGTTCGACGCGACTTCGGAGGCCCCGGATCCAACGATCAGGAATTGCTTGATACCCCAGTGCCGCCCCCAGGATTGCGCCCAGCACCGCACCGCGATGACAGTTGTCGCCGCCGACGTTCGTATTCGCGACCAGGGCGGCCTCGAAGTTGTCCGGGTAACGTGCGGCCAAATACAGCACGGCTGGAAAGGAATGCTCGATGTAGCAAGCGGGGCTGACCATGCCACCAATGACGTCCAGGTCGGTAAGACCAGCGTGTTTGGTCCGCTCGACCACCTGCGTGGCCGGGAACCCGAGCGATTCGGCCACCTCGCAGGCGACGCGGCCGATCTGTGGTTCGGGGTCTCGTAAGAACCGAGGCAGCAGGTGGCCCAACGCCAGCGCGTATCGTTCCAGTTTCGTGGACCGATGCGTCAATCGCAGGTGCGTCAGCAGCGTGTGGTCGACCGCGGCCGCATCGCCCTCCCGCAACGCCGCCATGATTACCGGAGGCAGCCCGACCAACCCGCCGATCGAGGCCGTGTCATGGTTCTCGGCCCCTGCGCATCGCTCCGGCGCAACTCCCCGCGCATAGTTGGCAAAGAAAGCGCGATGATACGACTCGGCATACGTGTCGCGATGGCTGTCCCGCGTTGTCATAAACGCGATGTACTCGCGCAGAAAATCGCCCGGATCATAGCGTCCGGTCTTGTTGATCGACCGCAGCAGCACGCGAACGCACAGCAGGTTCAGGGTGTTGTCCCCGCTCTGCAAGCCATCGTGGTAGTGTCGGTTCGATCGGCCCCAGAGGTGCTTCTTGCCGTGCAGAATGATGCTGCCGACCACTTCGCCCTCGTGGGAGCCGCGCCCGGCGCCTCCGGTACTCGCCAGCGGCATGATCGAACTGGGGTGGAAGTCGCGCGGCGGCTGAAAGTCGCGGACGACACCGAAATCACGCTGCAGAGCCGCCATGTCGTAGTACCAATGGACGGGCATGGCCAGCGCATCGCCGACGAACATACCCCACAGAAGGCCCCGCCAACGGTCTTGACTGTCGGATTCTCCCACGATAAGAACCTCGCTGCAGCCAAGCAGGCCGGCAATAAAAAGGAAGCTCCCAATGATCGTAACCCGAAGCCTAGCAGGCCCTAACGAAACCGATCTGCCTGGGCCAGCTCACCTAATCTTTCACTTAATCTTTCACTTAATCTTCCACCAATCTCTTATCAGCGGCAGTGACTCAGGAGATTAGGTGAAAGATTACGATCTTCGGGTAAGGCGGTTTTGTTACAGTGCCCAGTCAGCTAATCCGCTCCCAAGCTGTTAGTTCCGACACGGTGTGCTGGAATTTCCGTCGCGTTTCGCGGATGACGAATTCCACGTTCTCCGGTTCATCTAGCATCGTGAAGTGAGGACTCAGTAACTCGCGGAGGGCGTCCAGTGTGAAGTAGGGTTCGCCGCCGCGGCGAACACCGCCCAGCCAGTTCTCTTTCCTCGTAAACTCCTCCAACCAAGTGTAGGGCGAGGCAATCACGAGCACACCCCCCGGATTCAGCCGATCATGAATCGTCTCCAGGAATCGCCGGGGGTCGCTCAGCCGATCGATCAGATTGGCGGCCAGAACCAAATCGTAGCCGGTGAATTGCGGCTTGAGATTCGTCGCATCGCCTTGAAAGAACTCGACGCGATCCGCCACCGAGTCGAGTCCAAGTTCGGTCAAACGGGCCTCGTGGTAAGAGACGACCTCCCCCTCCTCGACCAGTTCGTAGTGCGCGACGCCTTTTTCCTTCAGTTGCAAGGCGACGCGGATGAAGCGGGCCGAGAAATCGATACCGGTGACGAGGTCGAATTCCTTCGCCAGCTCGAACGTGGCCCGTCCTACGGCGCAGCCCAGGTCCAGGGCGGTGCGCCGCGGGCGCTGGCGGGTGTAGTGGCCACCCATTGCAGCGCAGCTCGCCGAGAAATTGGGCACCTCGAAATAGTTCTTGCCGAAGTGGAATTCGCAGTACTGCGACACGGCGGAATCGGTTTCGTACATCGCTTCGGGCATGGTTAACGGTTGCTCCGACTGCACATATCGCAGCCCTGCATGTTGGAAAAAGTGTCTGCGGAACGCGTACCGCGAGTCGCGGGTCGCCTCGTTGCCGGTCGAAATCCACGAGCCGCCTTTGATCAAATTGTGCTGCGTATCGAACGTGGGCGTCGAGAAGTCGTCGTAGTGCGGGTGGACCTGAAACCCGTCAAAGCCCGTGATCGGTGTTTCCGTCCACTGCCACACGTTGCCGATAACATCGAAAAACTCACCGAATCGGAAATGGTTCACCGGGCAGGACGAAGCCCAATGCTCCAAATTGATGTTCCCCGGCGCCTTCTGCCAGTACGGCTGGTCCGGAATGTCTTGCAGGTCGCGCAGCCGATACCACTGGGCCTCGGTCGGCAGCCGGAGGGGTTTTCCCGTCTTACTGGCCAGCCAGTTACAGAATGCCTTGGCTTCCAGGTAGTTCACCTCGACAGGCCAATCCCAAGGCATGTCGATGATCTGGGCCATCGTCCGGAAGCGGTAGCCGCCGGCCCCGTCAATCCAGAACAGGGGATGCCTGGCTTTCGAGTAGCTTACCCATTTCCAGCCCTCGTGCGTCCAGAACTGCTCCTGTTCGTAGCCGCTGTCTTCCACGAAGCCCAGGTATTCTCGGTTGGAGACCAGATATCGGCTGGCTGCGAAGTCCCAGACATCGTTTTCCTGGCGGCCGAATTCGTTGTCCCAGCCGTACAGCGGATGGTCCTTGGACTTTCCCAGAACCACGCGGCCACCAACCACCGGCAGCAATT
>SLMF01000325.1 GCA_007133715.1 Planctomycetaceae bacterium | reverse complement strand
TCCGGCCGACCGTTCGCAACGTCTGTTCCCGAACGCCCGCCGTGACATGCCCGCCGGGGACATCGGCGTTCTGACGCTGGACGGCATCCCGTACGTCGGTGATCGAAAGCGAGTAGGCGGCCAGGCGGTCGGCGTCGATCCAGAGACTGATCGCGCGTTCCAGTCCCCCGACGACCGCGACTTCCCCCACGCCGGGCACGCGTTCCAAACGCCGCTTCAACGTCTTGTCCGCCAGTTCGGTCAGCTCCCGCAACGACCGCTCGCCGTACAGAGCGACCTCCAGCACCGGCGACCGCTCGTTATCCAACTTGGCCACCAGGGGCAATTCGGCTTGTGGCGGCAAGTCACGCAAGGCCGCGGCCACGCGATCCCGCACATCCTGGGTCGCTACATCAATGTTGTGATCCAGATGAAACAGCACGCGGATCACCGAACGGCCCGGAGCGGAAATCGAGGTCAATTCTTCGATCCCCGCGATCGTGTTGACCGCCTCCTCCAGCCGCTCGGTAATCTGCGTCTCGATCTCCTCCGCCGACGCGCCCGCCAGCTCGGTCTGAATCACCACCGTCGGCATGTCGATGGCAGGAAAACGATCCACGCCCAGACGCCCGAAACCCGCCGCGCCCACCACCACCAGCGACAACATCAACATGGACGCAAACACCGGCCGCTGAATACACACCCGCACCAACTGTTGCATGACCATCTACCCTTCGTGAACTCCGGCCATCTGCGCGGCGGCCGGAGTCGCAAAGCTGACTTCCGTCCCTGCTCGCAAATTGCCGGGTTCTAACACCACCAGTTCCCCGGCATCCAGCCCGTGGACTTCGACACGGGAACCCACGCGCTGGCCAAGCGAAACCTCCCGCTCGACCGCGCGACCGTCCCGGACCACAAACACGCGCTGCACCCCCGCAAACGAAACCAGGGCCGAGGCGGGTAACGTCAGGGCTGGATCCTCCGCCTCGATCACGATTTGACCCCGCACAAAACTGCCCGGACGAAGACCTTCCGCACCCGCCACCTGAGCCTCCACCATCAGCACCCGACTGCCCGGTTCAATCACCGGACTCAAACGCTCAACCCGCGCCTCGAACACCTCGCCCTGCTGATCCGCCTGAAAACGTACCGTCTGACCGAGTTGGATATGCGGGGCCAGACGCTCGGGAACCTCCAGCCGCAAACGGAGCGTGTCCGTGCGAACCAGCGATAACACGGGTTCGCCCACCTGCAGGTACTCACCCGCATCCGCCAATCGCTGCGTCACCGCCCCTTCAAACGGGGCACGCAGGATCGTCTCGCTCAATTCGTGCTCGGCAATCGCCAGCGTTGCCCGCCGTTCGGTCAGGGTCGCCACGCGGTGCCGGGCCTCCTGCAACGCATCCTCCAGCTTGCCACTGGCCAATTCCACGGCCACTTCCGCGTTGTCCCGCTCGGCCTCCGAGATGGCACCGGGTTGGGAGAGCTGCTGCAGGCGACGCAAATGACGCTCTGCTTCCTGCAGCGTGGCCCGAGCCTGCCGCACCAGACTCAACTGCTCCAGATCTCCCAGTCCCTGAGAGTTATTATCCAAGCCCAACAGAGCTAACGCTTGGTCCACCTGCGCACTGGCTCGTCGCACCTCCAAATCGTAATCTTTCTGCTCGACGCGCGCCACGACCTGTCCCTGGTCGAGCTGATCGCCCAGGTCGGCCAGCACCTCTGCCAAGCGACCCGCCACTTTGACTTTGAGCGTGACTTCCTCCAGGGGGTGCATCGCGCCGACCGCTTCCACGAAACGCTCGATCGGTTCCTGCTGGACCATCGCCACCGTGACCTCGCGCGCTGCGGTGGATGTGGGCGTTCCACCCTGAGCGGGGGTTACCGGTTCGTGCTCCCCGTCGGCATGATGGTGGATTACCCAACCGGCCACCGCGATGATTGCGATGAAGATCAAGGCCTGCATTGTTCGTCGCGAGCGGACCATGTCAGCGAAACTCCTCAGCCGAATCGGTGGCTTTCAAAATCCCCGTCAAGGCTCTGGCATCATGCGTCAGATTGCAACCCGGGCATTATTCTAACGTGTCAAGAGCTGGCGAGTGAGCGGCACGTGCTGGTGGGTGCGGGGGCTCGCCTGATTCGCCGGATCGCCGAGGTTCACGTACCCGTCGGCAGTGAATCCGAGTCCCCCTTGTGCAACCTTTGCGCAATTCGCGGACGACGGGGGCGAAAAAAGCGTACATCCCAGCCCGATCTCGATGCCGCCAACAATGCGGGTAACCGCCGACAAACAAAACTGCTAGACTTTCAGCGCAAAATCCCACCATCTACCTTCAGAAGGCACCGGGGTTTTCGCCGATGGAAAGATCTCAGAGCGCCCCCCCCGGCTCCATTTCTCCGGTCGCAGTGGATGCCGTCTGGCCAGGTCTCCCTCAAGGAATGAGTAAGAAGATGAAAACCAAGCTGTTGCTGCTGGTTCCGATTCTCTCGCTGGCCTCGTGTGCCAGCGGGCCGTCTCCCCACGAAAATCGGACGCAAGGCACCCTGATCGGGGCAGCACTCGGCGGCTTGGGCGGTGCGGCGATTGGCAATCACAACCAAAATACCTTGGCGGGAGCCGCAATCGGAACCGCCGCCGGCGCCGTTGCCGGTGCCGCAATCGGCGAAGCGCAGGACAAAAAAGTGGCACGCGAGCAAGCGGAACGGCAAGAGCGCGCGTGGGAGACCCTCGTAACTCAGGGGGTGACTCCCGGTTGCGTGATCGGCATGCTTCAATCGCAACTGCCGGAAGAGGTGATCATCACACACATTCAAACCACGGGCTTGACCCATCGCTTGGAGCCGGAGGATCTGGTCGCCCTGTCGCAGGCGGGAGTTCCCGATTCCCTGATCCAGGCAATGCAGCGAGCCCCGTTGTCCACCGCGATGGAACCCGTCTCGCGACCGCTTTATCGCGAAACGGTGGTCGTCGAGCACCATCATTCCGTACGCCCACCCCCCATTCCTCGCTACCATTTCTATTTCAGAAGCGGCCGGGGCGGCACTTGGGGTGGCGGCCGGGGCCGCCGCTCCTGGTAAACCGGGCCTTTCCTCGGGAAACCCGACCCGCCGCTCCCGCGGTGCATACCTGCCGGACGAATACTCGTGCAACGTCAAGATCAAGGCGTGGCGTCTCGAGTAATCTCGAATTGCACTTCCATACAGCCCGCTTGGCCCGAGCGGGCCGGGTGCTGTTGACCGGAGGGAACGTTCATCATTGAGAACGTAGCCGAACGATCGCGCATTGGCACGAATTGCCCTCTTGCATCATGCCTTGGAAGGCACCAGCAACGCGCTTTTGGTTGCGGAATCCCGCTATGCGGGGGCAGCGTGGGCTGCCAGCGGCAAACCGGATTCGTGCACTTATCTTGCGGGAAGCCTCTTCGGCGGGCGCCGAGACGCACGGCTTGAACGCGAACGCCGTGCGTGTGATTCCCGAAGCGGGGGTGCATATCTCCGGCCAGCGGGCGCAGCACACGCTTGGTCGCCTGTCAAGCCACCGAAAATTTCGGCCCGGAGCAATTGTCTCCCTTGACAAACTCGCAACTAACTTGGTAGTATTACTGAAGTAGTTGAACGAATTGCCAGGAGGGTTCGAATGCCGAAAAAGCGGGGGGTGCGACTGGGGGAACTGCAGCTGCGGATCATGCGCGTGCTGTGGGATGCAAAATCAGCGACGGTCTCTCAGGTGCAGGAGCAACTCGGGCGACCGCGATTGGCCTATACCACGGTGGCCACCATGCTGCGCAAAATGGAGGCGCGGGGTTTGGTATGCCATCGGGAGGAGGGGCGGAAGTTTCACTATCGGGCGTCGGTCAACGTGGATGAGGTGAGCGGGAGTGTGGCCGGCGATCTGGTTGATCGTCTGTTTGCAGGCAGTTTGACCGAGGCCGTGCGGCACTTGTTGGAGCACCGCGAAATCAGCCGCGAGGAACTCGACCGGTTGGAGGAACTGATCCAACAACGGAAGCACAAGTCATGAGCGGGTTTGCACCTTCGCCGGGCTATCTGGGGACGTTCCTGGTTGTGGCGGTCGGAACCAGCTTGCTGGTGGCGGCAGCCGCGTTCGGGGCCGCTCTGTGTCGTTCGATCCAGTGGCAGCGGGTATTTTGGCAGATCGCGATCCTGGGCCTGTTGACGTTACTGGTGGCCGAGGCGACGGGCTTGGCGGGCGGGCTCGTCCGGTGGTGGCAGCTGGCGACCACGTCGGCTGACATCCCGTCTTTCCGAGCGTCTCCGGCGGCGGCAACATCCCGGCAAGGTCAGGGGCGAGGCAACGAGGACGCCGGTGCGGACGACGACAACCAGGAAACGCGGGGCGACAACGCGGGAGAGCGGAATGTTCCGGCCGATCCCGACCCCATTCCCCACTGGAGTAGAGCCCGTAGCGATGAATTCTCTGCCCTCTGGTCCCGCGGGGAGCCGGTGGCGGATTCACTTCACGAGGTTCCCACAGCAGACGCCCTCCCTTTCGGGGAAAGCTCTGGTTGGGGGTCTGACGCCTGCGACGAAGTGCCGGAGCATCTGCCGCTTCGAGTTCATAGCAGCCCGTCGAAAGGCGCCCTTGCCCAGGTCGAGGACAGCGTGGCGGTGGTTTGCACCCCGCGAGACAAGGAGCCCCCGTGGGGCCGTTGGCTGGTGATTGCGTGGGGGCTGGGAGCCCTGGTGCTTGGCGTACGCGAGGCGGTCACCCACGGGCGTCTGCTGCGGTTCCGGCAACGTCAGCGGCGAATGTACGACGTGGGTTTGCGGCTGCGGGTCCAACGGTTGGCGAGCCGCCTGGGCTGGCGGCGGCACATCGATCTGTTGGTATCTTCTCAGCTGACCACACCCATTGCGTTCGGGATCGTGCGACCCGTACTTGTGCTTCCGGTGGATTTTCTCGTTGATTTTGAACGAGCACCGCAGGACGCCATCTTGGCCCATGAGATCGCCCATTTGGCCGCGGGTGATCCTCGCTGGCAACTGCTGGCCGATCTGGCGGCTGCCCTGCTTTGGTGGCATCCGGCGGTGTGGTGGGCGCGGCGGCGCTGGCGCGAGGTGGGCGAGTTGGCAGCGGACGAAGCGAGTCTGCTGGTGCCGCAGGGCGCAAGACTGCTGGCCGCCGGGTTGGTGAGCTTGGCGCGGCGGATGGAATCCGGCTCGCGCCGCGCTTCGTTGGCGATGGCGGGTCCCTGTCGCCGGTCCGGGCTCGAACGGCGGGTTGTCCGGCTGCTGCAGTTGTCGCCGGACAATTGGCGCCCGGCGAAGCGAGGTTGGAAGAGGATGGCGACCGTCACGTTGGCGGTGGTCTTTGTGTTGGCAGCGATTTCGTGTACCGCCTGGGCTCGGACCCGGGCGCCGATAGCAGAAGGAGCAACGACGATGAAGGTATTTGTGAATTCGTGGCGTCAATCCTTGGCGGCGGTCACGCTGGCCGCCTTCCTGGGCCCTGTCCCGGTCGATGGTCTGCCAACGCTGGCAGCCGAAGCCGAGGGCGACGTGCCTCAGAACGCGGTACAGGAACGGGAGGAAACGCCCCGGGAACGTGGGGAACGGTCACCGGAGGCGCGGGCCGAGCGGGAACGGGAGGAAACGCCCCGGGAACGTGGGGAACGGTCACCGGAGGCGCGGGCCGAGCGGGATCGCGGCGAGGAAGACGCCGAGGCGCAGAAGCGGGAATGGGTAGCCCGCCGCGGCCGCTTGCAGGAGCGTGCCGAGGAGATCCGCCGCAGACTGAAGAGCCTGCAACCGGACCAG
>SLMF01000680.1 GCA_007133715.1 Planctomycetaceae bacterium | reverse complement strand
CGCGGGTCTCCCGACCCCGCCGCCGTTCAGTCTCCCGTTCGGCGCGGGTGGCTCGGTCAGAGACCGGCCACAGCGCTGCGAGTTGCCTTACGGGCGAGTCGCCGTCGCGCGGTTGCTGCTGCCGAGAGTCTGCCAGAGTTCGCGGATTGCCACCCGTTTGTCCAAACGATCGGCCAGCAGCAACCGGGCCGCCATCGCTTCCCGGCTGGTCGGCTCTCGCCCTAACCGAGACAGGAAAAGATGCTCTACCTTTTGATCGGCTTCCAGCGGGCTTTTGGCCAGCTGATCTAGCCATTTGGGGCCCGGCAGGGCCTCGACGCCCATCGTGTCGATAATTTGTGGCAGCGAGGATTCGCCGCGGAGCCAGGTACGGCGGGCGAACATACCGGCCGCCGCACCCCGATCCTGCAGTTGCGGACGGTTACGGAGCGCCTGCATCAGGTGGGCGTACAGCTCGGGGCCCGCACGCGGAAGCGGGGGATAAAACCGTGCGAACAACGGACGCCCACCCGTCTCGGGTGTGTCCATCCAGCTCTCCGGAGTCGGCTGATCCGACAACCCGAAAGGAGCGCTCAGAGCCACCCAGCCCACCAAACGCTTCATCGGGAAGCCGTGCGCGGCCCACTGCTGGCCCAATTCCTCCAACAGCTGGGCATTCAACGGGGGATTGTGCGCCCCCATGTCGTCCACCGGCTCGACCAAACCATAGCCAAGCAACTCGCTCCAGACGCGATTCACCGCGGCGGTCGCGAACGCCGGGGACGCCTGCAAGCGGCTGGCCAGTTCGCGGCGACGATGAACCTCTGCCAACCGACCGCTGCGCGTGACCGTCTCGCCCGCAAATCGAGGGTAAGCCACACGCAACCGTCCGGAGCCATCCTGGTAAAATACCTCTGCGTCCTCGACAACGCCCGTCTCGCCGTAAAAGTCGCCATCTGCCAGCTGTACCCCGAGTTCATGGGCGGGAGTTCGCCACTGCAACTGACGGAAAAAAGCATTCAGCTCCCAGTAGTCGCGCTGTTCCCGGTCGCTGGCCGGATGGTCGTGGCAACGTACACAGCTGAGCTGCTGACCCAAGAACACCCGGGCAACCCGATCCGTGACCGCGTGGTGATCGTCCGGGGGGAACATCGCCAAAAAGCCGACCGCACCGTCATAGTCCTCCGCCCGAGGGTGGTAATTCCCGCTGGCCGCAATCAGGGCTGCCGCCAGTTCATCATAGGGCTTTTCTTCCGAAAACGCACCGACCAGGTAATGTCGCAACGCCCTTTCTTGCGGGGTTCCGACCGCCGGAGAACTCGCGGGACCGGTGAGCACCCGCGTCCACGTTCGCGCCCAATGGGCCGCGTGTTCGTCGCTGTCCAACAACTGACTCACCAACTCGGACCGCCGATCTTCCGAGCGATTCCCGAGAAACTGTGCCAATTCTTCGGCATCCGGGCGGCGGCCGATCAGTCGCTGATACACGCGACCGCACCAGGTCGCCTCGTCGGCGGCCGCTGCCGGCGCGATCCCCTGCCCCCGCCACGTTTCCTCGACCAACCGATCGATCCTGGCGACGACTTCGCGATCCGTCCCGGGCGCGACACGTCGCACGGGAGAAGCGATCGAGGGCGGGGCCGCCGATTCCCGTTCACCGGCTCGTGTCGGCTCCCGCTGACCCGCGATTTCCGGCCGAGGTTCGGCCAGCAACGCCGGCGAATCCGCGGCAGATTCTCCCTCGCCATCTTCCCCCGACACCTGCGCTGCTGCCGGACCCGAAAATTCAGGAAAATCCGCATGATCTGCCGTAGCCCTACCCACCGGACCCGAAGCCAACCCCTCGGCGACCGGCTCAGGGCCAGTCGTGGTCAGCCGCGGGGTCGTGCGAGCAACGTGAAGGCCGACCAGAAAGAGAACCGCCAGCAGACTTGCCGCGACGCCCAGATTGAGCCAGGAAGAATCGGCGGGCCTTCGCCGTCGCGTGCGGGGCAGGCGTGCGGGAATCTCGACCGGGCAGGCCGGCGGAGCCACCGGTTCCTCTTCACGCAGAGACGCGGGAGGCCAGGCCAGGGGTTCGGGCGAGGGCCGTTTGGAGGCCGAGCGAACCGCCTGGCGCTGTTCCCACACCTGGAGGATCGTGACGCTCAGATCCGGGGGGTAATTTCCCCCCAAAACCTCTTCCAGACTGGCTTCCAGGATGCGATCCTCGTAGTCGGGATTCATTGCATCTTCCGTTCGATACACTGCCGCAGCTGCTGTTTCGCCCGCTGCATCAAGTTCTTTGCCCCATGTTCGCCGATCTTCAGGGCGGCGGCGATGGCAGCCCGAGATTCCCGATCGCGGAACCGCATGTCCAGCGCCATGCGGGCCCGATCGGTCAAGTGCTGCAGGCACTCTCGTAATGCCTCCAGCCGTACCTCCTCTTCTTCGTTTCCGGCCCAGTTTTCCCAAGCCTGATCGAACTGATCCAGATCCTCGACCGCCACCACTTTGCCCCTCCGCCGTTGAGCAGAAATCAAGGCATTGCGGGCAACCTTGCGCAGGTAAGCCGCTGTGGCTGCCGGACTGTATTCGACAAACGGATGCTCCAACACGGACAGAAACGTGTCCTGCGTCAGGTCGTCTGCCTGACTGGGCGAACAGCCCAGAGCCCGCAGATACCGCCAAATCCCCGCCTGATAGCGCTGGATGAGCGCCGCTGGATCCAGACCGGGGGTTGGAGGCGTCGTCGCCGACTTCATCAGTTCGCTCGGCATCTCTAAGCGCGGGAGGGGAGAAAAAGTACTCAAACTTTCGCAAGCTGCGGCGGCCTTTATTGCTTTCACCACACAAAGAGTGGTGTCGCAGCCGGATTCCAACCGGGATAAGGGAAATATTTGGCGGTCGCCGCTGCGACTAACTATACTTGAGAGCCGATAACGAGTTAAGTCCCGTAGTTGTCTGTTGTCGTTCCCGGGGTCCACCCCCCCCGCACCGCGAGGTTCGCCCGATGAGTTGGCTCGTCCGCCTGCTGTTGCTACCCTGTGTCTCCATCCTCTGCTGCCTGCCAAACCTGACCCTCCAGGCTCAGCAGGTCCGCCGACTCGCCCCCGGTGTCCTTCGCGTGATCCCGCCGGAACCCCAAGAAGAAGAGACTTTTCACGGACCCATCACCATCGAACCGCTGACCCAACTGAATTGGACACCCAATTACACGCCCGAAACCCAAACCGTGCGGCAGAAGGCTTCCCGAGTCGTCGTGCGACAAAATGTTTGGAATCTGGAATTCTCGTTCAAACCGCTGCGAATGGTGCATGTCGATGTACCTCAACCGACCGGTAAAATGCAGCGAAAGTTGGTCTGGTACTTGGTGTATCGCGTGCGAAATCTGGGCAACCATCTCGCACCGGTGCCGGTGGAAGACGAGTTTCGTAACCGGACGTATGAAGCCCAGCGGGCCGACGAAGTCCTAAATGTAGGGGCTGCCCAGCCAGAAGCAACGGTGCGTTTCTATCCCAAGTTCATCTTGGAAACTCGACGCGAACAAAAAGAATACCTGGATCGTCTCATCCCTGTCGCGATGCCCGTCATTGCGCGCCGTGAAACGGGGGGGCAGCCATTGTATAATTCGGTGGAAATCTCCCGCATGTCCATCCCCGTCGGCCGCGATGAAACCGATGGCATCTGGGGTGTCGCCACCTGGAAAGACGTCGATCCGCGGATCGACTTCTTCTCGATCCTGGTCCAAGGTCTGACCAACGCCTTTCGCATCGCCGAAACCTCCGACGGCGGTCAGGTCTATCAGTACAAAACGCTGCAACTGAACTTCTGGCGACCGGGCGATACGCACAACGAACACGAGCGGGAAATTCGTTTCGGAATCCCCGCCGTCTCGCGGGAAGAGGAACAGCGTCACATCCTGTCCCAATATGGGATCGAGCAACGGCTTGATCATCTGTGGGTCTACCGTTAAACTTCGTGGTTTGACGAACAGGTTCCCGGCAAGCGTCCCCCGCCACGGGCGGTGACTTGCCTGTCTCGCTTGCAAGATTGGTTTTCCAGTCTTTAAGGGGGGCAAAGCTTGACCGCGGCTTCGGGCGACTGCGGCTCTGGGCGTTCGCCCGGCGGCTTATGCAACGGGCGGCGGTTCCGCTTGATTTCAACGGCTTTTTTTCTACAACGACGGGTGAAGTATGGCTCATAAGAAAGGTCAAGGTTCCAGCCGAAATGGCCGGGATTCCAATGCGCAGCGCCGCGGGGTGAAAAAATATGGGGGTCAGCTGGTGCGAGCTGGCAACATCCTGGTGCGTCAGGTCGGCACCCGTTTCCACCCGGGAGTGAACGTGGGGATGGGAAATGACTATACCCTGTTCGCCCTGACGGAGGGTCGGGTTCATTTTGATCGACGTGGTCGCCGGGTCAATATCGTACCGGTCGCGTAGCGTTTGGCCCTTGGCTCCACCATGTTTGTCGACCGTGTTACAATCCAGGTTCAAGGTGGGGACGGCGGCGCCGGATGCATGAGCTTTCGCCGCGAACCGTACGTGCCACGTGGCGGTCCTAACGGGGGAGATGGCGGCAAGGGTGGCAGCGTGATCGTGGTGGCCGAGGAGGGGGTCGACAGCTTGGTCGCCTTGGCTCATCGGAAGTTCTGGCGGGCCGAACGCGGCACCCACGGTCAGGGCGCGAACCGGCACGGTCGCAACGGCCGCGATCTGACCATCCACGTTCCCCCCGGAACGCTGATCTGGGACGCGCGCGAGGGACTGGTCATCAAGGATCTGACTCAGCACAGGGAACGGGTGGTTGTCGCGCGGGGGGGTAAGGGCGGTTTCGGGAATACGCACTTCAAGTCGCCCACCCATCAGGCTCCTCGCGAAACCACGCCGGGCGAAGAAGGCGAACAGCGGGAGTTGATTTTCGAGCTGAAGGTGATTGCCGATGTGGGTTTGATCGGCAAACCCAACGCGGGCAAGAGCACGTTGCTCAGCCGTCTCTCCCGCGCGCGGCCTACGATCGCCGCTTATCCGTTCACCACCAAGCACCCTATTTTGGGGAGGGTACAGATCGATCTGGACCGCTCGTTCGTGATGGCGGATATCCCGGGCCTGATCGAAGGGGCTCATGCGGGCGTCGGATTGGGCCATGAATTCCTACGGCATGTCGAGCGGGCGGGGGTGCTGGTCCACTTGGTCGAGCCCTCTCCCTTGGATGGCAGCGACCCGCTGGAGAACTACCACGCCATTCGCGAGGAACTTCGCCAGTACAAAGACGAACTCGCACGCCGCCCGGAGGTCGTGGCGGTAACCAAAGCCGAATTACCGGACGCGGAGTCGGTACATGAGCGGTTGTGTGGCGAGCTGGATCGGGAGGTATTGCTGATTTCGGCGGTCACCGGGCAGAATTTGAATCATTTGATCGGCGCGATTTCGCGAGGTCGCGAGGTCGCTGCGACGGAGAAGGAGCCCCCGTATTGAACCCGACGCCCCCCCAGACGTTTTGCCGGAAACTGCGGATGGCTTTGATCGGCGGTGGCGGCCAGGCGTTCATTGGCCCGGTGCATCTGGCGGCAGCCACGCTGGATCAGCGGGTCCAGTTGGTGGCGGGCGCGCTGTCCTCGGACCCCGCGCGGGGGCGTCAGGCGGCGGCGGCCTTCGGGATCGCGCCCGAGCGGGCTTACGATTCCTATCGTGAATTGCTGGCGGGCGAGGCGGAGTTGCCGGCCGAACAGCGAGCCGACTTCGTCACGATCGCCACGCCCAACGATTCGCATTTCGAGATCGCCCAAGCTGCGGTGCAAGCCGGTTTTCACGTCGT
>SLMF01000551.1 GCA_007133715.1 Planctomycetaceae bacterium | reverse complement strand
TTTCCGGCGATTCATGGAGACGCAGCAGGTCATGAATCCGGGCGTCTTGCGTGGAATCGAGCAAGCGATGGGGCCTCAGCAGGTCACATTTACGGGGGTGCCGACCAACTCGCACTTTGCCCAGGTCTTGGTGGCCGCCGACTATCGCATGAAGCGGTTGGCGATGAATCTGGAACCCGCACCGATCGAGGGTTTGCCGGGTTTCTTGGACCTGCTGCAAGCCAAACGGCGACTGCCGGGTAATGCGATGCCCCGTTGGTGGCTGACAGCGAACTATGAACCGCTGGTGCGGAGCGACAACCGTTTGGCTTGGGAGTTGCGGGGCCCGCGTGTCAAGGCCATGACCGAGGACGAGTTGGTCCAGGCCGATGGCACGGTCCAGGCGACGGGCCAGGAGGATCCGGTGGCCAAGGCGTGGGCCGATCGCATGACGGAGCGATACGAGGATTTGGCTCAGCAGGAGACGGTGTTCGCCGAGCTGCAGAATCTGATGGACTTGTGTGTGGTCGCCGCCCTGATCGAGCGGGAAGAACTTCGTCAGTTGGCAGGGGTCGAGTTTCCGTTGCTGGACGGCCAGCTCGAAGGGTTGGCTTTGGAACACTGGAACCCGCCGCAAACGGTGCCGACCCAATGCAGTTACGTCCGGATCGGGCGACGGTATGTGATCACCGCGTCGGGTGGTGTGGAGATCGATTCCTGGGGTGTGGCCTCGCAGAGCGTGGTCGACGCCTCGGTGGGGCAGATTCAGGCCGCAGCGGCTCCGCCGGAGGGCAGCACCTGGTGGTGGCACTAGTTCCCGCGGGCATCCCGTTCTTTCCTGATGCGCACCTGGGGGCCCCGAGGTGCGCATCTTGTCTTTCTTGCCGGTGGTGGTCCGCGTGGCGGATGCTGCGGGCGGACGCCGAGTAGCCTGCCAGCACGCGGTTCGCTATACTGACACCGTTGATTGGACGTTACCTCCTTGAACCCCGAATAGGAAGCAGACGAGAACGATGCCGCAGAGCGCAGGTCCACCACGCACGCTGTTCCAGAAGATCTGGGATGACCATGTAGTCCATGAAAGGGAGGGGGGGCAGGTAATTCTGTACATCGACCTGCAGTTGGTGCATGAAGTGACCAGTCCTCAAGCTTTTGAGGGCTTGCGTATGGCGAATCGCAAGGTACGGCGTCCGGAGCGGACGGTGGCCACGCCCGACCACAACGTTCCGACCACCGATCGGTCGCTGCCGATCGCGGACCCGATTTCTCGGCAGCAGGTGGAGAAGCTGCGGGAGAATTGTGAAGAGTTCGGGATCCGGTTATACGACATCCAGGATCCTCGGCAGGGGATCGTGCATGTGATCGGGCCGGAACTGGGATTCACGCAGCCGGGGATGACGATTGTTTGCGGTGACAGTCACACGGCGACGCATGGCGCGTTTGGCGCGTTGGCTTTCGGGATAGGCACCAGCGAGGTGGAGCATGTGTTGGCGACTCAAACGCTGTTGCAGCACAAGCCGCGGACGCTGGAGCTGCGAGTGGACGGGAGTTTAGCGGCGGGAGTGACGGCCAAGGATCTGGTCTTGTACTTGATTGGTCAGATCACGACCGCGGGTGGTGCGGGCCAGGTGATCGAGTACACGGGGGAGGTGATCCGTGCGTTGAGCATGGAGGAGCGGATGACGGTCTGCAACATGTCGATCGAAGCGGGCGCTCGAGCGGGGATGATATCGCCGGACGAGACGACGTTTGAGTATTTGCGGGGTCGCGAGTTTGCACCGGCGGATTTTGACGCGGCGGTGGCGCGATGGCGGCAGTTGCCCAGTGACGAGGGTTCGTGTTACGATCGTACGCGGAGTTTTGCGGGAGCGGAGATCCGCCCGCAGGTGACTTGGGGCACCACGCCGGGTCAGGTGGTGTCGGTGGACGCTTGCGTGCCGTGTGCGGGTGATTTTTCGGACGCGACCGAAGCCAAGAGCGCGGCTCGGGCTCTGGAATACATGGGTCTGCGGGGCGGCGAGCGAATCGAGGATTTGCAGGTCGACTGTGTGTTTATCGGTTCGTGTACGAATGGTCGGATCGAGGATTTGCGGGCGGCTGCGGCTGTGGCGGGAGGTTATCACGTGAGCGATCGCGTGCGGGCGATGGTGGTGCCGGGCAGCGGTTTGGTAAAGCGTCAGGCGGAGGAGGAGGGTTTGGATCGCATTTTTCGCGAGGCCGGATTCGAGTGGCGTGAGGCGGGTTGCAGCATGTGTCTGGCGATGAATCCTGACAAACTGGCGCCGGGCGAACGGTGTGCGGCGACCAGCAACCGCAATTTTGAAGGCCGTCAGGGCAAGGGCGGGCGGACCCATCTGGTGTCGCCGTCGATGGCGGCTGCCGCGGCGATTCGCGGCCGGTTCTGCGACATCCGCCACTGGGACTATCGCACTTAGACGCCACGAGACTTCCCGGAAATTTCCTTCCCCTAACTGCCCGGTTTTGTCCGGGGCGCCCCAGGAGGTTACAAGCGAACATGCAACCCTTTACCACTCACAGCGGGCTGGTCGCCGTCATGGATCGTGCCGACGTGGATACCGACCAGATCATCCCGAAGCAATTCCTGAAGCGGATCGAGCGAGCCGGCTACGAGAAATTCCTGTTTTTCGACTGGCGTTTTTTGGAGGATGGCAGCGAGAACCCGGATTTCGAGTTGAATCAGCCGTCGGCACAGGGCGCCTCGATCTTGGTGGCCCGCCGCAATTTCGGCTGCGGTTCCAGCCGCGAGCATGCGGTTTGGGCCCTGGAGAACTACGGTTTCCGCGTGATTCTGGCCCCCAGTTTTGCGGATATTTTCTACAACAACTGCTTCAAGAACGGCGTGCTGCCGTTGCCGTTGGACGAAGCGGTGATTCAACAGCTGTTCGACAACGTGGCCAAGCATCCGGGTTATCGGCTGACGGTCGATCTGCAGGAGTGCCGTGTGCGGGACGAGTTGGGTTTGGATTTGGCGTTCACGGTGGACGCAACCCGCCGCCATTGTCTGTTGAACGGACTGGACGACATCGCGATGACGCTGCAGCACGAGGAGAAGATCACGTCCTACGAAGCGGCTCGCGAAGCCCGCTTGTCAGCTTAAAAGGCCTCTCGGCGGAACGTCAAGAGGCATGAGCGACGGCTACGCGAGGCGGCCAGGGCGCTGGGCGATCACGGCATCCGGCGGGGCCTGGAATTCGTCAGCCCGCGAACCAGCCGGGCGAGGAACCGTTTCCCCTTCATCTGCGCCCCGCAGGACATGACGCACAGACTCCGCAGCAGCTTTTCTCAAGTGGTCACGCACCTCCGAAATTAGCACCCACTGCAAGCACGATATTAGAGTCTTACGGTATGACTTCTCTGCGCCGTGCGCGCATCTTTCACGGGTTTCACGGCGTTCTGTTCCCTTGGGGTGTTTTCTTTTTGCCTGAACTGCGGCGCACGGCGGAAAAGGGGACCAGGATTCCGGGCAAACGGGAGCCGTTCGGATGCTCGCCCTCGGCTCCTCTTCCAGCAGATCTTCTTGACGGGACGAAGTTCCCCACCCCCATCTCCGGAAAGTCCCTCCGATTCATGCCCCCTCCAACCTGCCGTCCGATCCGCACGGGTTTGCCGAACATTTACAGTACCCTCGAGTGGATTCGAACCACCGACCTACGGTTTAGGAAACCGCCGCTCTATCCCCTGAGCTACGAGGGCAAAAGCTGGAAAGAGCGTTTTAGTTTACCAAAAGCATCCACTGGGGGGAATCCGGCAGCGAGTTCGCCCGCGTTTGCTTTTGGGGGGCACAGCTACAGGGGGACATCGAGCCGAATTCGGCCGCAGCGCGAGCGGGACACCGTTTCGCCGCTCGCTCCGTGTCGTTGTGACGGCTTGCTGCGCGGTTGCTCCGGTTCAGGAGAATTTGGGGATCGGCAACGATTCGCCACCTTTCAGGGCCGATTCGTGGGCAACGATTCCGGCCACGCTCATGGCCATGGCCTGGTCGATATCGCAGGTCGGCGTGCGGTCCTCGATAATGGCCATGATGAAATCGTGGGTCAGGTGTCCGTGGGAGCCGCCGTGGCCGCCCGCAGGCACTTGCGGCGGTAGCGGGGGCCGTTCCAGCGATACCGTGATCTCTTGCGAACCTTGGTACCGATCGCGGAAGGAGCCCAGTTCGCCATACACGCGTCCCGTTTCCGCGTGATAGCCTTGCACCCCCCACATGACCGCCATGCGAGCGGGACATCCGTCTTCGGTTTCGAATAGAGCCACCTCGTCGCTGAATGGATTCCCGTAGCGGTTGGCGTCTTTGCCGACGTGCTCGAGGGGGTTGGTGAAGCCGAGGCAGGAGACGGACTTGAAGCCCTTGCCGGTGACGCCGGTGTAGTAGGCATTGGAGTGGGTCGGATAGTATTGGGGCGGCAGCCCCAGTCGCCAGTCGTTGAAGGAATCGTAGGTCTGCACGTTGTAGTGAAAGTACTCGCCCTCGGCGTAGACCAATCGCCCGAAGGCACCGGCCCGATACAATTGTCGCATGGCATGGTTGGCGGCGTGAAAGTAGCTGGTTTCAGCCAGCTGGTACTTCAAGCCGGTCTGCTTGACCAGTTGGTAGACTTCGTGTCCTTCTTCGATGCTGTCGAAGGTGGCGGGCACGGCGCACATGACGTGTTTTTCTCGTCGGAGGCATGCGAGCGTATGCCGGGCGTGCCCGGGGGCATCGGTGGCCACGAACACGGCTTCGATCCGATCATCGGTGACCATTTCTTCCAGGGAGGGATACGTGGTATCACATTGGACGGCCCGGGCCAAGGCTTGGCAGCGTGCGGGGATCAGGTCGCTGACCGCCACGATTTCGACGTTGGGATGGTTTTGGAAGCCGAAGGCGGCGCCGAAGCGGCAGAGGCCGTAACCGGCGATGCCGACCCGCACCTTGCGATCCGAGACGGGTTCCCAGACTGTGGCGGAGGTGGGGTGTTCCGTGACGGGAGTGCTGGGGGACTGGCCGTGCAGGCTGCCGTGCAGACCCCACGTTGCGGCTCCGAAGCCCACGGATTGGATAAACGCACGCCGTGACGATGCTTGGTGCATTGCTTTTCCTGTTGCTGAAAGCGAGTGAGGGAGCATTTCCTGAAGATCGAGCGTTGCAGTTGCGGAGCGAATTCCGCGCATGGCGAAGGGCTCGTATCCCGTTCATTCTGGTCCCGGTCACCAGCCGGGTCTAGCCCAGGGCGAGCTGAATGTCAGGTCTCAAGTTCGTCGCGGGTTATCAAGTTCGGCGCGGGTCCTCAAGTTCGGCGCGGGTTATCAAGTTCGGCGCGGGTCTCCCGACCCCGCCTCAAGTTCGTCGCGGGTCCTCAAGTTCGTCGCGGGTCTCCCGACCCCGCCTCAAGTTCGTCGCGGGTTATCAAGTTCGGCGCGGGTCTCCCGACCCCGCCGAAATGCCGACCGAAGGCCTCAAGTAAAATGAGTTCGTGGTTCGACCCCGCCGATCACCGGCCAGGTTCAGGGGACAGGGTTCAGGGGACAACGAACCACAATCCACCGACCCACCGACGTTGTTTCGCCCTTTCAGGGCTGAGGGCGCGTGGTGGGACACCTTACCCAGGGCGTTGTCCTGGGCTGATGTGTTTGGGCCCCTTCGGGGCGGGGGCTCCGCGGTCCGAACCAATTGTCGAACCGCGCGGTTGCGCGGATGGAGAACCCCGTTGGGGTTCGGAAGTTGACTATCAGTTTTAGTACGAGCACGATTCACCGATTCATCGACGCACCGACGCACCGACCCACCGACCCACCGACGCACCGACCCACCGACGCACCGACCCACCGACGCACCGACCCACCGACGCACCGAC
>SLMF01000544.1 GCA_007133715.1 Planctomycetaceae bacterium | reverse complement strand
GAACGGCTGACAAGTCGGGCGCGAAATAATCGGCGCCCACCAACGCTTCGCGAGGGAACGAAGTGGTCAAGGCCAAACAACGGGCGCCCGCCGCTTTGGCCGCCGCCACGCCGCTGACCGCATCCTCCACCACCAGACAGTCCGCCGCCGCCAACCGCAATTGCTCCGCCGCCAACAGAAAAATGTCCGGAGCCGGCTTCTTCCGCTCCACATCCTCGCCCACAACCACGGCCGAAAACCGCTCGGGCGATACCCCGATCTCCCGCAGATTGCCCAGCACCTTGCGGCGATCCGCACTCGATGCCACCGCCAGCTTCTTGCCCATCGCCTGGCACTGGTCGATGAAAGCGATCACGCCCGGCAGCGGCTGCAAGGCTCCGCGAATGATCTCCAGATAAATGTCGTACGTCCGCTTCTTCACCTGATCGATCGCGACCGCCAGACCATACTTCTCTGCCACCCCGCCCAAATAACGATTCTCTCCGGTACCAATAAAAGGAGTGAAGTCCTCCGGTTGGACCGTCTGACCCAACTCCCGAAACATCTGGCACGCCGCTTGGCAAATGAACGGTTCGGAATCGACCAAGACGCCGTCCATATCGAAGATGACGCCTTGAAAACCTCTTTGTGAGGGATATTGAGACTGCATTATCGAGTGGCCCAGGCAAATAAATTGGTTGATTAGGGGGGGCGGTGTCACGATACACGCTTCGCGGATTCGGGCCAACAGATTAGCACATGGGGGCGTATCCTGCAAAGGACGGTGCCCGGTCACCGCGTCCGCGGTGCTGCCAGATCCAAGGCTGACCGGCACGTTGGATCAACAGTGCAGAATCATCGCTCGACCGACTGAGGGCGGTTGAAATCGCGGTCCTGTGTCGGACGGATCAACCGGGCGTGGCCGGCCGAATGGCGGGCCACACCCGTTGCGTGGTAAACGTCCCGGCCTGCCAGGCAGGCTACCGCCGTTCGTGAGCGAGGCGGACGTCGCCGGGGAGGGGTTCTGCCAAAGCCCACAGCCGGTCCAGGCGCTGCTCCAAATCCGCGGGGCGGCCGTCCACTTGCTCGGCCGCATCCTGGATCTCGGCCGCCATTTTGTGAATGTGTTCATACAGCTCCCGGTGCGATCCGGCCGGCTGCTGGCCGAGTTCGTCCAGTAGATCGACCAAGCTGAACATCGCCGATGTGTGTTAAGAGCACACGAATCTCTGACGAAAATTTCGAGAAGAAAGGCGGAATTCGTTTTCGGGAGTACGGACGGGCCGGCCCGTTTGGTCGCTCGGATCAGCGGGCCAGGCGTCGTTGACGAAAAAAGTCCAGTGCGTCGGTTGGATATCAGATGGACCGCAAGCACTCCCCGGTCACAAGCCTGCCTGCGAACCTGTCCCGATTTTCGCGACGGAGGGCGTGGGATGCTCCTCCGCCGCGGTTTGCTCGGTCAACTTGCCCTACGGCGAGCGATCAGGGCGCGACCACGACTTGTTCCAAGCCGACGGCGATGACTTCGAGCCCGTTGATCTTGGGGCCCCGTTCCGCACCGTCCGCTTTTCGCAACTCGACGGTCAGCTCGTCGTCGGTGGTGACCGTGAATTCCAGGACCGTCGCCCGGAATTCGCCGCCGGCCGCGGCCACGATGTCGAAGTCTTCCCGCACGGTTTCGCCATCGATCCGCACTTCGAACACCCGCTGGCCCGGCTGGACACCCGGCACGAGTTCGGCGAAGTGCAGGCGGACCCGGTACTCCCCGGGCACCACATGCTCGACCTGGATCCGTTCCCGCTCTTCCGTTTCGCGAGCGGAGGAGGCGACCCAGGCGATCCCGCCGTTCTCGTCGGATACGGCCGAGGGGTGCCGGCGGTGGTTGCCGGAGGCGTTGTGCCAGATCCGCCCGTCGTCGGCCACCCGGCGCCCCGGGGCTCCGAAGTTCAAACCGTAGCCTTCCGGGTTCGGAGCCGATGCGTGATAGCGGGTCCAGAACTCGATGTTCGGATCGCCCGGCATGTGGATCAAGGCCAGCGAAGTCTGGTGCGCGTAGCTGCAGGTACAGCTGCGGGTGTAATCCAAGGCGTTGAGCACGCCGTCGGCCGCGATCATGTTGGGCGTACAGCCGGCGCGAATGCCGCTGATGTTGCCCGTGCCGCTGTCGTGCTCCAGATCGAAGAAGCCGGCATAGCCGCTGCGGTACAGCAGGAGATTCTCACTGGCGTTCAGGGTATTGCAGCCGTAACGGCGACTGTAACGCCAGCGGTCCTCTTCCCCGGTCAGGGGCTGTTCGCGCGACCAGCGCTGGCCGGTCAGGATCGAGATCGCATCGCCCGGCCGTCCGGGGATCAGCATTTCGCCTCGCAAGGCGGCGGGCAAGACGAAACGGCCGCCTTCCCAGAGGATCGAACCGTCCGTGGCGCGGCGGGCCACAATCTCCCGCGGCTCGTCGTCCAACCGCCGCCGCAGGTCCTGGCTGCCGCCTTCGACCAAAATCCCGTGTTCTTCACTGTACAGCAAAAACGTGCCAAACACGTCGCTGTCCGAACTCCAACGCACTTCCCCACTGCTCAGATCCAAAGCCATCACCACCGACGGCTGGTCCGCGTCGTCACCCCGCCGCGACAGATGCGAGACGGCGTTCTCCGATAACCCGTCGATCAGGAACAGCGTATCCGCGTTGCTGATGATCGCGTTGTGCCGGAACCCGATCTGGGCCTCGCGATCCCACAGCAGCGTGCCCTCGAAACGGTCCATCACGACCAGCCGGCGACTGGACGTCCCGCTGTAGCTTTCGGTCCAGCCCAGCTGCTGGTCCTCGAAAATATGGGGTTCCGAGGTGGTGATCAACAGGTCGCCCTGGACGCTCATGTGGCCCCAGTCGATCCCGTCGTCGCCATACAAATCGGCCACACTCCGGCCGGGCAGTCCGAATTCGGCCAACGTCTCGCCCGTCGCCGGATCGATCCGATAGATCCGCTCGTCATAACGCAGATAGACACTGCAGGGCAAGGTGACGAACGGGCTGCCAATGTACGTGGCACCCGGGATGTTGGTCATGTAGACCTCGTCGCCCGCCTGCCATCGCTCTTCCAATTCCAAGTTGGTGAAGGGGTGCCCGATGCCCGGGAATTCCCGCTCCCATAACTGGCGGCCGGTGTACACGCACCGCGCCGCGATCGTCTCTACGCCCAGGTAGACCTGCCGCCCGTGGGTGATCTGAGGTCGGGGGCCGCCCGAATGCCGCGGCAGGATATTGTGGTTGTTCGGACCGCCAAACCAGAGCACGCCCAGCGGCAAACGGACCCGCGAATCCCGCGACAACAGCGTGTTGGCCGGGTCGTGATGCTGATGCGTCCATTGGCCGGCGCCGCTCAACGGACCGCTCCGCTGGGCAAACACCTGATCGTCTCGCACCTGGACCACAACCTGATCCACCTGGACCTGTTCCCAAGCGGAATCGGACAAGGAATCCGCGCCCAGCCACGCCCGACCGCCGTACGGCCGCACGCGATCCAGCACGTAGGCCATCCGTGCCGGGTCGCTCAACCCGGCCGCGGCAGGCTCTTCACTCACCACCAGACTGAACAGATACGGTTGGACCGTGAAGGTCGCCGGGTCCGCTTCGATCACCGCCGCCCGGCGACCGTACACCCCCGCCGCGACCAGCTCGTCCCGTAACGATTGGACGCGCACCGAGTCGACTTCGACCACCGCCACGTGCAGGTCACTGTCGCGGATCAAGGCCCGCAGCAGATCGCCGGAACCGGCCCCCAACATCAGCGCGTAGCCCTCGGCTTCTCCCAGTTCTTCGAGCAACTGCGTGGCGATCTCCGCCGACTCCGCCCGGACCTCGTCCAAGGCCACCGGCTCGTGGTCGTAACGAACCGCAGCCACCTCGTCGGGTCCGAAACAATACAAGGCCCCGCATTCGGTGGTCAGGAACAAACGATTCCGAGCCGCCAATTGGTAGAAGACCGTGCCGTCGATCTGAGCCGACAGGGCCTCGACCCGGTCCTGCAGCATCGAATTCCGCCGCATCCCCAAACCGCCGCCGTCAACAGCATGCACGGCATAACCGCCACGCCCCTTGCGGCCGCGAAAGTCGGATTCCAGCACCTCTCCCGTGTGACGGTCCAGATGCACCGGATTGGGACCGCGGCCGGCAGCCACGACCAGCTTCTCTTCGTCCACCGCAATGTATCCCTGCGGGGCCAACCCGCCGTAGCCGTCCGCACCGCCATGCGGGAGTTCCACATAGTCGGAACTGGTGGTGTCGTTGACCCAAACCACTTCGCCGCTCTCCGCCTCCAGGGCGTAGATGAACACCCCATGCAAGGGCCAGATCCCGGCGGCAAAATACAAGGTGCCATCGTCAATCACCGGACCGCCACGAGCCGCCCAAAAACTGAGGATCCGTTCGTTGCCCAACAGATACTGGTCCGACGGGCCCCCCTGAAATTTCCACTCCAACTCGCCGCTCTCCGCCGCGACACAATACAAATAGCCATCGTCCGAAATGAAATACACCCGCTCGTTCCAAGCCACCGGGGCCAGCCGCACCGGACCGTTGGCATAAAAACGCCATTGCTGGCTGCCCTCTTCGATGCAATAGGCCGTGACGCTGTCGGTGACATTCGAGGGCACAAAAATCTGGGAACCCATCACAACCGGCACGTAGGACACGTCGAAGTCCAATTTGCCGCGGTCGTCCCATTGTTCGGGCCAAGCTCGCTGCGGCTCCGGCAACTGACGCCGCCACTGCAGATGCAGCTGCTCCGACAATTCCAGCGGGGTCGCGGCACTGCGAGCCGCATCGTACCGCCACATCGGCCAGTCCAACTCGGTACCCGACACCGAAACCGCACGACTCCCTAATCCAAACGCGAAAACCAATCCCAGAAGCAACCACGTTCGAGCGTGGCGGATCCGTTGGTGAACCATCTTCATGAGCGGAACTCCTGAAACACAACCTGCGATGCCAACCGGGGGATACGCCCCCCAGCCGCGAGTGAACCACCCGCTTTCACACGTGTCAGCAATTCGGTCTGCTGATAATACCCCAGTCTAAACCGCCGTTGCAGCGCCGGTCAACCCTTGCCATCCGGCGGACCCGCGGACACGTAGACACGGCATCTTGCCGTGTAACGATCGGACCTGTCTGGCGGTCCTGGCAGCCGTTCTCAGCCGCGAAAGCCCTCCAGTTCATGGGCCCTCGTGGCGCACCACCTTGCCCTCGACCAGATACATGACGTCTTCCGCGATGTTCGTGGCACAATCGGCAATCCGTTCCAGGTTCCGGGCCACCCCGACGACTCGCATCATCGGTGAAACGTCGTCGGGATTCCCCCGGATCAATTCCTCGGCGCCCAAGCGGATCTCCCGTTTCATCGCATTCACGGCCGCGTCTCGGGCGCAGACCTGCTGGGCGGCTCGGGCATCCTGATTCACCAGGGCTTCCAGGCTGTCTTGCAGCATCGATTCGACCTTCATGGACATTGTCTCGAGGTCGAAAGGGATCTCGAAGGTCGGCAACTCGGTCAGCGCCCCGGCCTTATGGGCGATGTTCACTGCCAGATCGCCGATACGTTCCAAATCATTGTTGATTTTCAGGACCGCCACCAGGAATCTCAGATCCGCGGCCACGGGCTGATAGAGAGCCAGGGTTTTCAGGCACTCCTCTTCGATTTCGATCTCCCGCTGGTCGATCGTCCGGTCGCGATGCTCGACGGCGCCGGCCAACTCCGCATCGCGATCCAACAGGGCGCGCACCGCATCGCGGACCTGTTCCTCCACGAGCATGCACAACGCGAGGAGCGAGGACTTGATTTGTTCCAACTCTCGGAAAAAAT
>SLMF01000232.1 GCA_007133715.1 Planctomycetaceae bacterium | reverse complement strand
AGTGTCGAATTACCTGACTCTGGCAAACTGTGCTAATCGAGTCCCTGAATCCAGAGAAGTTCGTCTTCAGCCAGTCGGAGAGTCCCGAGGGTCGCGATTTTTTTTTGGCCGCCAAGCTGCTGAATTCCAGAGAATTCACAATTGTCCCTTTGTAGGGCGGAATTCATTCCGCTCCTGCGAAACGGATTCGCCAAATACTCTGAGTCTTGGCAGAAAGATTCGTAGAACAACGAGGGCAGGGCAGGGCAGGGGGGCCGGGAAAAACGCGGATGAAATTCCGACCGAACAGGGCAGGGCAGGGGGGGCTGCGCCGGCCGCGGGAGGCGAGCGCCGCGGTCGAATGCGAAATGAGGACGCTTCTGGCAATGCGATCGCTGGCTGCCAAGCGGAAGCGGGTCCACGGTTGTTTCCCCGCTCGGCAAACGAAATACTAGTGGGGAACGGGTCGCTGCCAAAGAGCAGGGGCAAACCGGTTCCAAACCAACACAGACGGGAGGCAACGTGATGTTTCGACACAGATGGAGAAGTGGCCCGGGTGCGGGATCCGACGGGCGAAGGATGGTTTGGCGGATGCGTTCCAGCGCCGCTTGGCTGGTCCTGGTCGTTATCGCCACGCTCGGGCTGATCGCCGAACCCGCTCGCGGTGATGCGGACCGGCCGGCCCCCGCGGCACGGCAGCCGAATCTGGTCGTGATCCTGGCCGACGACCTGGGCTGGAATGACGTGGGCTACCACGGCTCGGAAATCCGCACGCCCCATATCGACTCGCTGGCCGAAAACGGCGTGCGGCTGGATCAGTTCTACGTCTGGCCCACCTGCTCGCCCACCCGGGTCGCCGTGTTGACCGGGCGGAACCCGGCGCACTGGCGCGTCTATGGACCGCTGGGCTCGCGGACCGAAGTGCAACCGGTGGATATGCGATTGACCTTTGCCCTGAAGGAGTTGGGCTACACCACGCACATCAGCGGAAAATGGCACATCGGCGAAACACCCGAACACCGGCCGCTGCGATACGGTTTCGATTCGTCCTACGGCTACCTCCGCGGCCAACTCGATCCGTACACCCACCGCTACAAGTTCGGAGACCACGTCACCTGGCATCGCAATGACGAGTTCCTCGACGAACGGGGCCATGTCACCGATCTGATCACCGAAGATGCGGTGCGGGTGATCGAGAACGCGGGCGAGCAACCGTTCTTTCTGTACGTCAACCATCATTCGCCGCACTATCCGTTGAACGAGCCGCCCAGCTGGATCGAACCGTACGAGGACGTGTTCGAAGATCATTGGCGGCAGCATTTCGCGGGAGCCGTCGCCCACATGGACGACGGGGTGGGCCAGATCATCGCGGCTTTGGAGCGTACCGGACAGCGCGAGCACACGCTGGTCGTGTTCCTTTCGGACAACGGGGGTCAGGAGAGCTGGTCGGCTCCGGTACGGGAATACAACGGCCGTTATGCCCCGCACACGACGCTGGGCGACAACCGGCCGTTGCGCGGATGGAAAGGGCAGTTGTACGAAGGCGGGATCCGCGTCCCGGCACTGGTCAACTGGCCGGGCGTGCTGGAAGCCGGCGCCGTGCTCCGCCTGCCGACCCAAGCTCTGGACCTGGCCCCGACCCTGATCCGCTTGGCCGGCGGCGATATCGCCCCGCAATGGGAGCTGGAGGGCGAAGACCTCTGGCCCGTGTTGACCGACCAAGCCACCGATCTGGGGACTCGCCAGTTCTACTGGAACCATGGCAACCGGCTGTGGGCCGTCCGCGACGGGGATTGGAAGCTGATCCTGCACCGTAACGGCCGCACCGAGTTATTCGATTTGGCCGAGGACCCGTACGAGCAAACCGATCTGGCCGAGGAACACCCCGAGCGGGTGGAACGCCTGCGCAAGGAACTCGCCCGACTGCAGGAAGAAGTCGGTTGACGCCGGAGAATCATCTCGACACCGCGCGCGGCCAGGTTTATCGTAGAACGGATTTCAATCCGTTTCGCGGCAGCGGAATGAATTCCGCGCTACCCTCACGCCCGCCGGCCGGCCAACCCGGCGGCAGGACTCGAACCTTTTTGCGGAGATCCGTCGCATGAATCTGCGTTTCGCCCTGCTGTGCCTGCTCGTCGTCCTCCCCGTCCACTCCGCAGTCGGCGGAACAGGAAACCGGCTGGTCTACTTGGACGAGTTTTTGAACCCTTACTACGTAGGCATCGATACGGCCCGATTGACTACGCCACAATGGGTGGGCGAACCGGACATCCAGACCGTGATCGTGCTGTCGATTGATGACCTCCGCGACCCGGAGCACTTCGAACGCTTCCTCCGGCCGGTGCTGGAACGTCTGAAACAGATCGACGGCCGGGCGCCGGTCAGCTGCATGGGCAACCGACTGGACATCGAACACCCGCGGTTGCAGCAGTGGCTGGAGGAGGGTCTGACGATTGAACCGCATACTTACGACCATCCGTGCCCGCTGTTGCGGCACGACGATTTTGACCGGGCGAAGACCACGTACGACCGGGGTGTGGACCAGATGTTCGACATTGCCGGCGCCCGGCCGGTGGCTTTTCGCATGCCTTGTTGCGATTCGATGAACTCGATCAGCCCGCGTTTCTTCGCGGAGATCTTCAACCGAACGACCCCGCAAGGGAATTTCCTGCAACTGGACTCGTCGATCTTCCAGCTGTTCACTCCGGCCGATCCCAGCATCCCGGCGGAGATTCTGGCGGTGGAAGACGGCCGCTCGCGATTCGACAAATACGTGCCGCGGGATCGCGGGTTTGTCAACTTTGTCTACAACTACCCGTATCCCTACGTCATCGGTCGCTTGGCCTGGGAACTGCCCTCGTCGATCCCTGACGATTGGCAGGGGCATAATCTGCAAGGCCCCCACCATGCGGGCACCGTGGCGGATATGAAAGCGGCCATCGACGCGACGGTGGTCAAACAGGGGATCTATGTTCTGACGTTCCATGCCGGCGCGTGGATCCGCAACGATCAGGTGATCGAGTTGATCGATCATGCCGTCGAACGGCACGGATCGGCGGTGAAGTTCCTGAACTTTCGCGAGGTCCATGAAAGACTGGTGCAGAACTTGCTGGGCGGTCAGACCTTGCGGGCCGCTTGTGGTGGCGATAATGGCGTCCGCCTGCTGGACCTGAATCACAACGGTTTCATGGACGTGGTGATCGGCAATGCCGAAGTACAACAAACCCGCCGCTGGTCGCCGGAAGACCAGACGTGGCTGACCGGTGATTTCCCGGTCTCGCTGGTCACGCCCGACGCCGGGGGTCCGCCTCGCGAGACGGGCGTGCGTTTTGGCGTGCTCCAAGCGAACGGCCATGCCAGTCTGTTGATTCGCAACGAAGCGGTCGCCGGGTTATGGCATTTCGACGGTCAGCAATGGACCGAAGACCCGCAGGGACTGGACGGTCTGGAACGGGAGGCCGGGCCCGTGTTCACCGCGCGCGACGGGGTCGATCAGGGCGTGCGGATGCGGGATCTGAGCGGGGACGGGATCAGCGAACTGATCGTAGGCGGCCCCGAGGGGAGCGCCGTGTTTCGCTGGACCGGCAGCGGCTGGAACCGGCTGCCCTTCGCCTTGCCCGACGGCACGGCGATCGTGGACGTCCAGGGTCGCGATGCGGGCCTGCGTTTCGTCGACGTCGATCAAGACGGTCACGCCGATGTGGTGTTCTCCAATGCCCAACGTTATTCGCTGCACCGATTCCGCTCGCTGCAGGACGGCTGGAGTGACACGCTCCTGGCCCGTCCGCGAGCGGAGGCCAACTGCATCCCGATGATTGTCCGTGCGGACGGCACGAACAACGGCGTCTGGTTCTGCGACCGGTTCATGTGGGTGCAGAACGAGTACACGGGCGGGCGTTACACGCCCAGCCAGACGGAGACCCGCGCCTTTGCGAGCTGGCTCGGCCAGAAGGAAACGCCGGCCCCGCGATAAATGTCAGCGTTCCGTCTGGCGGAGTTCTGCCAGCCGAGCGATGACGGCCTCGCCCAAGACCCGGTCGTAGACACGCACGTCCGCCACCGCGCCGTGGAGGTGGGCGACGCCGTCACGCAATCCGACCACCAGGTTCTGGCCACCCGGTCGGATGCGGCCCGGCCGTTGGTTCGAGCGGTTTACGGGTTCGCCGTTCAGGAAGAACACGCTTTCGCCCGTTTCGCTGTCATACGTTCCGGCGACATGCACCCACTGTTCGGCCGGGATCTGGCCTTGAGGACTGCCCGCGCTACGCCAGGAGCCATCTTCCGCCAACACGTCGAAGCGGATGGAATAGGGAGGTTCGGTTTCGTAGACCATCAGCCGATAACGCTGGGGACTTTCCACAATCCCGCTGTTGCCTCGCGCATAGGACTGCGTTTCGCCGATCCGGACCCAAGCGGCCAGCGTGACGGCGTCGCGGATCGGGTCGCTTGTCCCCAAACTCGCCCGCCCCACGGCCGGGGCCTGCTGGCCGTCACACAGCAACGCCTGGCCCCCGGGCCCGGTGGTGAAACGGGCATGGGTCAACCGGCATTCCACCCCGCGTCCCGACCGATCGGCCGCGGCCGAGGCCCCGTCTTCCAATCCCGCGAAATCCCAATGGGCCCTCAAATGAGCTTCCGCGTCCTCCGCATCCTCCACCAGGAAACGCCGGGGGAACGCGTGCATCGCCTGGGCCTCGTCAGGCGTCAAACGCGGCAGGATGTGGATCGGCGGCGGTTCCAAGGCCACCGTCTCACGCGGCGACCACTCCGCCGCCTCGGGAAGATGGAGCCAGGCCGACGTGGTCTGCAGCGGATAATTGCAGACGCAGAGTTCCGAGTACTGCGGCATGTTCAGCACGCCGGATGCGGCCACCAAACTGTTGCTGCATCCGGAACGCATGTTGCGGAGAAAATGCTGCTCACCCGTTTCCAGATCGGCATAGCTGACGGTCCAGCCGCGGAGGAATGTCAGGTAGCGATTGGCCACGGCGTAATTGCACCCGCCGTGATCGAACAGCCCGCTTTCCAGCTGCTGGCCACTGGCAATTTCGAACATGCGGGCTCGCTGATCGACAAAACGATCGCCCAGGATCACCACGGGCTGGACCAGCGCCATCGCGCGGGCCCAGACCGGCTGGCCGCTGCCGCCGTCCAGCAGCGTGGTATGCCCGGCACGGCCCGCCAGCAGCCGGCCTGATTCCTCGACGTAGGACAGCCAATCGTCGGTGCCCCGGACGGTCGTCCAGCCGGAGGCGCCATGCTGGCGATAGGTGGCGGTGTACTCGTGCGACCAGAGTTCGCGCCCCGTGGACTCGTCCAGCGCCAGGATTCGGGACGAACTCTCCTGCAGATCCCCGCCACGCCGCTGCCACCTGCCGATCGCCAGCGGCGACAGGGAATCGGTCACGTACACGCGGCCCTCGCCCGCCGCCAGGGCTTTGATATTGAAACGCTGGTCGGCACCGCGTCGCCAACGTTCTTCGCCGGTCGAGCGGTCCAGACAGATCAGCTCCTCGAAATCCCACAGGCCCAGTTCGATCGCCCGCACCCCTTCGAATTGGGAAGCGGCGATCAAGATCGAATCGGCGGTGACCACGATCCCGGCAGCTCGCGCCGGCTGGTCTTCGCCCGTGGCAAACGCTATCCGCCGCAACTCGTCGCCGCTGGCCGGATCGTAGACCACACACCGACCTCGCCCGGCGGCATAGACCCCGTCGGGCAGCACGGCATGACGCGTGATGAACCCCGCATCGTCGCCCTCACCCCGAACTCGCCATAACACCCGGCCGGTGTAGGCATCATAGGCGACCAGCGTCTGGGTGTGCTGTTGCAGGGCAAAGACCCGCCCCTGGACCACCTGCGGCTTGACCCCGATCCCGTAGTCCTTCCGCTTGACGAACCCGT
>SLMF01000410.1 GCA_007133715.1 Planctomycetaceae bacterium | reverse complement strand
GAGCACACGACGCCCGACGCGACGGAGCCAGCCCGCGTAAACGGGGGGACGCGACAGGTCCCGGCCCGTACCGACGACGACCCCGCAAAACAAGGCCAATAGCATCAGGTTGGCCGGCAAATACAGCCCGAAATCGAATCCCGCATGGATCGTCTGGGTGGCCAATGCCAGCAGCGCCGCGATGCCAAACGACCATTCCGCAATCCCCGCGTCCCTCCGCAACCCACGCAGGGCAGCCCAGCCGACCGCCAGGATCGCCGCTACCAGCAAAAACAATCCCAAAACACCCGCATCCACCAGGGCTTCGAGGTACTGATTCTCGGCGTGATAAAACCACGAGCGGTTGGGCTCCTGTTGAAACAGACGGTAGACGAAACGGTAAGTCCCGAGACCGGAACCCGTACGCCAGAAGGCTGTGGAAGCCAACACCCCATCATTCCAGTTAGGGATTCTCCCGTCACTCACCAGACGCTCTTCATCCAAGAGCGTGGCCAAACGATCGGTGACTTCCGCCCGCATGCCAATCCAACTGACCACAAACCAAGCGGTAACCGCCAAAGCCAGCAATCCCCAAAACCGAGGGGTGCGGCGTTGCAAAGCCCCCCACGCGATGCTGGTGACCAGAATGCCGCCGACCAGGGCCGTAAAGGCGCCGCGCGATAGCGAACAGAGGACTCCGGCAGCAAGCAGGCCTGTGGCCGCGGAAGCGGTGAGGACCATGCCATCCAATCGGCTCAGAACGTCTCGCGCTCGATCTACCAACCAAGCGAACCGCGATCCTGTAGCGTAATCGTGCGATGTTCCCGGCAGGCTCCAATGCGGCTGCGAGTACCGCCGATGTTGATCGGCGGCAAAACAACGGTTCCTTTCCCAAAAACCCGACTCGCCATCCGACCAGCCGCCACTTCGTGCCACCGCCCAGAGCGTCCATCCTACTGCGGCCGCGAAACTCAAATTCAAATATCCGCCTGCGTTGTTGCGATTTACGAAAGCCCCAAACGGACCCCCTCCCTGAGTGAGCGGCACCGATCCGTAGATCAGACCGTCCCAGGTCAGTCGCTGCACGAGGGCAAAGAATACAAAGGCCGCACCATTGACGGCTACCAGGCCGCATAGCAGCATGCGCGACGGAGGGGAACGGAACAGGGCCGTGCCGAGCGCAAAGACGGCCACGCCTAAGCTGAGCAGCGCCAGATCGCGACGCGTCGAGGCGGGATACACACTCAACGGAATCCGCGCGCCCGACGCACTGCCCGACAACTCTCCCTCCCCCCCGACTCGCAATTCGGCCGCCAGCGGCGACATCCGCTGCTGAACTTCGGCGGGAATCGGCAATTGCTGCAGCCCCCCCCACGCAAGTGCGCCAACCAGGGGAACTGCCGCCCAGGGAAACCAAAACGGCCGGACCGGCTCCGTCCACTGCTTCACCAGCCAACAGGCCAGTGCTGCCACCACCCCCCCAAATAATAGCACCTGAAACTCGGCCTGCACCCCACCAAAAAACCAAGGCGTCGCGCAGACCATCCCAATCAAAATGGCACGACCCCCACAACATGCCACCCTGTTGAACGCCCGAATTAAGGGTATCTGCGACGCCACAAAATCCGACTCACCCAGAAAATAACACGACCGCGCTGCCATTGACCACGAAAACTCGTGAATTCTGGCGGTGAAAATTACCCGGAACGAACCGCGAGTGCCTGGGAACCGGCACCGGCCAGCTTTGCTCGCGAGCAGCGATATCGGCGAAACGGCCGGGCAAAACGCCCCTCGCGCGCTGCCGAAAACAGGGGCGTCTCACCCTTCGGTACACAAAACGATGCGAAACTTAGGGGATAAATGGCGAGGGCAACGGTTCCGCCTCGTCCGACGTGGCCAAGGCGACCACGCCCACTGCCAAACCCGCAATCCCCGCCGCGACCCCCAGGGCGGACAGCCCGCCACCGCCACCACCACCTGCTGCGGCCGGCATCATCATCAGCGGCGGAGGCGGAGCGGTCGGCGGAGCCACCGGGCCTTCACCCGGGGCGACCGCTCCGTCCAAAAGAATATCCAATCGCTGATCTTCAAATAGCTCCGCATCGTACGGCAAGACCTCGACCATCAGAGCCGTCGATCCCGCCGGACCGGTCGCCGTGACCGCGTAAATCCCTGGCTCGACACCGACTACTTGAAAATATCCCCGCTCGTCACTCCGGGTCTGGTACAACACCTCTCCGTCCTGCCGAAAAGAAATCGTGGCCTGCGCCGGGAACTCCAGTCCGCCATTTCCCCGCTGCACTACGCGACCCGGCAGGTTGCCGTCAATCCACAACCGTAACGTGCGGACCGGCTGCGCCTCGGCAGCCGCCACCTCGCCTTCCTCCGCCTGCCCCGCGTCCTCGGCTCGGAGGCTAAGGGCCGGAGACCCCAAAAAACTAGCCATCCCGATGGCCGCCAGAATTACCCCCCGCCAAATGCATCTTGCCATCGCTGTGTCTCCCGTGGTTTCGTTGCCCTAACCCAACCTGAAGTAAGCATCTGCAAAGAAATCACAGTCGCATCGCTCGGCGCGGGTCTCTGACCCCGCCGAAACCGCCGACCGAAGGTCTCCCCCGATATGGGAGACCTTCGGTCGCCGGGGTGGCTCGGTCAGAGACCGACCACAGCGCGGCGGGAACCGGGACAGCCAGCCGCGACCGTAATTTCTTGGCAGATGCTACGCAGGCTCCGTTCTGCATACCAACTGCCTCAAACTTCCTATTCTAAGCAGTCGAGACATCCTGTCAACTTTGGCAAGCTCCTCTTTTGCCGATCCTCACCAAGCCACACGCCCCCTCCTACTCTCAGAGCGTACCTGTTGGACGCCCCTCGTCAATATTTTACCCCCCCAAATCAACTTATTTTGTGCGGTCGGGAGGTCGATACCAAAAGGTTTCCCAATACGCTTGGTCCGTCGCGTAAGCGTCGAACGGGTCCCGCTCGATCTCGAAATCCGGCGGCAAAATGCCGTATCGTTGCATTTCCCGCAGATACAAGGAGCTCGGACGCTCCGCCGTCCCCCCGTCCATAATGGCATAGGTGCCGTTGGCCGCCGCTCCCGAATCCAACCACAGCCGAATCATCTTCTGCTCCGCGGGCGAAGCCAGCACCTCCTGATGGCCGCCATCAAAACGGGACCGGAATCCGCTGGCATGGCTGCCCATCGTCCGCGGAGGGCGGTTCCCGTGGGCGTTGCGACCGTCTGCGATCTCGCCCAAACGATTGACCAGACGGATGTACGAGCGTAACACCCGGCCGCGACCGTGCGAGGGATGACTGTGCTCGCTGTCCAGCCGCAAACTGGCTTCCGATCGCTCCGAACCGTGACATCCAACACAATGCCGATCCAAGATCGGTTGGACATGACGGCGAAAGTCGACGATCTCCGGGATCCCCGCCAACGGCTCAATCGGACTGGCCGGCCGCCGCAACGCGGCGACCGTCAGCAAACCGGGATTGCTCGGACTGTTCGTACGTGGTTCGTGACAGCCGACACAGCTGGTCGTCTCCCCCGGTTGGAGCGTCACAAAACTCTGCATGTTCTGCACCGCCAAGTCGTCCTGATCCAGGGCGACGAAAAAGACGCTGCGCTTCGCCGGCACCTCAAAATGAGCGGAACCGTCCGGCTCGACCGGCACCGTGCCCAAGATGCGGGTCAGCGTGAACGTGCCCCACAGACTGATCCCGTCAAAACCGGGACTGTTGTGGAACGGACCCGGCAGATCTTCCAATACCAACAGACGGGTGATTTCCCCTGGCTCCACCCCGGCCATGTTCCGCCCCTGCGTCACATCGGCCAGCACCAGCGTGCCGGTCTCCCGAGTCGGATCGGTGCGTGCCGGGATCGTCCGCTCCCGCTCCCGTGCCACCAGCGGGACCGGTTCGTGCAGCATGATCTCGGCCGCCGCGTGCTGCAATTCGTACAGCAGCCGTGTCCGCCCCTGGTCGTCCATCAGATGCAGTTGGCGGCCGCGGGCCACCAAAAAACGGTCCGAGGCGACCGGCCAGGGGTCTCGCCAGTTCCCACCCGGATGGAGGCGGCGAGCGGCAGGCTCCGCATCCGGACCTTGTCGCGGATCGACAATCGTCACATAACCCTGGTGCTCGGCACGACCATGGCCCGGAGAAAAAATCGCCACGACCCGGCCCGTGCCCGGAATCGGACGCGCGCCCAACATGGCGACCGCTCCCGGTACGTTCTGATACGTCACCACGGACCCGTCCTGATCGGCCAAATGATAGGGCATCCCCGTCGGGTACATGTTTCCAAAATAAGCCATCACCCCGGTGCCGTCCGGGTTCATCGTCCAGAGATGGTGGTAACACAGCTGGCTGCGATGGACATACTCCCACCGCGTGTACAGCAGTCGCCCGTCGGGAAGAACGGCGGGCGTATTCTCCACCGCCGTGTTGCTGCTCAAAGGCCGGATGTTGCCCCCGTCGGCGTCGCAACGGTACAGAATGGCGACCGACGTCTTCCAGCACATGACCCAACGATTGCAGCGTGTGGAACAGAAAGCAATGTCGCCGTCGGGCAAATAGGTGGGTTCGATATCGTCGTAGGGCCCGTCGGTCAACTGGCGGAGCCCCGTGCCGTCGATCTGGATCTCGTACAAGTGATAGTGATCGGTACCTCCGCGGCGGTACGAGAAGAGCACTTTTTGCCCGTCATAATGAACCTGCGGGTCGCGAATTCCGCCCTCGGGATCCTCCCACAGGGCGATCTTCTGGCCGGTTCTCAGATTCAACCGCCACAGCCCACCCCCGCCCTGCGAGTAGACCTTTTGCTCCGGATCGAAGCAGTAGTAGCCGAAATTGGCGTAATAGTGGCTGTCCGGTCCGAAGGCCCGCGTGGCAAAAATGACTTCGTCCACCGATGCGGGCAAGTCCGGAGGGGCTTGGGACCGGGCGATGCCCGAGGTCAGTACGCCACTCATCACAGCCGCCGTGAACAGCCGGCTCAGCCTGCCTCCTGATTTGCGATCTGAATTACCCGACGCGTGCACGATGCTCCATCCATTCTTCTCAAGTAACGTGGAACTGACTTTTTGCGTTTCTCTGCATTGTGTTGCTTGGCAACGGGCGTGGCAACCACCCACGGACCGCAGCATTCGGCAACCGCGGCCGCCTTGCCCACGGCACTCGCCTACCGGGTCTCTTACAATCCCCCTGAACGAATGAAATCTCGCGGCCCGGGGTTGGAATGCCCGCGACGCCTCGCTACATTGGCGCTAGCCGGCTCTGCGTGGTGGCAGACCGGCCGAGATTCCTGCATTCTTTCTGGGAGACGTGGGTTGTGATGGGAAACCGATACGGCAAGAGCAAATGGTTCGGGCTGGCCGCCTGGGCCGCGGTGATTCTGGGGACGACGTGGACCGGCGCCGCGGAGGGCGAATCGCAGCCGCCCCAGGCTCCGAACCTCGTCTTCATTCTCGTCGACGACATGGGCTACAACGACCTGAGCTTCACAGGACAGCAGAATTTTCGTACCCCGCGGCTGGATCGGATGGCCGAAGAAGGGCTGTTCCTGGCGCATCATTACTCCGGCTCGACGGTCTGCGCCCCGTCCCGCGCCACCTTGCTGACCGGCAACCATACGGGCCGCGTGTACCAGCGAGGCAACTCGATCCCCGGTCCCCCGCGGCGGGAAATCCAGTTCCGGCGGGATCCGCATGACATCACGATCGCCACCCGCCTGAAGAAGGCCGGATACCACACGGCCATGATCGGCAAATCGGGCTTGGCCTGCAACTCAGACGATGCCGAACTGCCCAACGACAAAGGCTTCGACCATTTCTTCGGTTTCCTGGCTCACCGGGCCGCGCATCGCCACTACCCCACCCATCTGTACCGCAATGGCGAACAG
>SLMF01000340.1 GCA_007133715.1 Planctomycetaceae bacterium | reverse complement strand
GGCATTGAAATGCGGGACGACGTGCTTTGGATCAATCCCTGTTTGCCCGACCCGCTGGGCAACGTTCACTTCCGGCTGCGTTACCGGAGAAACTGGATCGCCGTGGAGGTGACCGCCCAGCGATTGCGGCTGACCATCGGCCGCAGCCGGAACGAGCCGGTGACGATCGGTTTCCGTAACAAGATATGCCAAGCCCAGCAAGGCGAAGTGCTGGAGTTTCCGCTGGACAGACGCTGCTGTGGGGGATGACAAGCTTGGCCCCGCCGGGTTCTCTGCCATTCTGACGCACGAAAGGAAAACGATCGAACACAGCCCGGAATATGACTACTACGGGCGACCGGTCTATTGGCGCCCGGCGGAGTACCAGATTTAGGCACACCCTTCACACTTGCCAGCGCCGGAGCTTGCGCTGGAGCGTCCGCACCGAGATGCCCAGCGATTTGGCGGCCTGGGTGCGGTTGCCTTCGTGGACCTCCAGGGCGTGCAGCACGGCCGCTCGCTCGAGCCTTTCCAGAGGGACCACTTGCGGGGAGGAAAGCGTGCCGGGCCTGCTTTCGCCGGTTCCGGCAAGTGCCGTGCGCAAGCCGGTGGCGGACAACGGATGCGCAGCGCCCGCCGGCAACATGGCTGCCAAAAGTTCGCGGAGTTGCGCCCCATTTCCCGGCCAGGAATAATCAACGGCGGCCTGCACGAATTCCGGCTCCACCGCAGGAACGGCGATCCCACGTTCGGCGGACAATTCGGCCAGTAATTCCCTGATCAGATCGGAAAGGTCGTCGCGGCGTTCACGCAACGGCGGAACGCGAATCATCACGACCCCAATGCGGTAGTACAGGTCCTCCCGCAGCGTTCCGCGTTTCACGCATTCGGCCAGCTCGAACCGGGTGGTGGCCATCAACCGGAAGTCGAGTGATTCCGTGAACGCGCCGCGGCCTTCAACTGCGCCGAGCAGCTTTGCTTGGGTTGTGGGAGAGAGCCTGGTGATTTCATCCACCAGCAGCGTGCCACCGGCCGCCTCGGCCAACCGGCCAGGATTTTCCCGGGCGCCAAACAACTGCTCGTCCTCCAACAGGCAAACACGTTCGTTGTCGGGCATCAAGGGATATGGCAGACGGACGATGATCAGCGGTCCGCCGCGGCGCCGGCTGTGGCGGTGGATCTGCTCCGCCACGAACCGTTTTCCGCTGCCTTCCTCACCCCAGAGGACCACCGGGCAGTCTGCCCGCGCCGCCCGCTCCATTCGCCGAACGACCTCGCGCATGGCTGTCGAATTGGCGATAACTCGCATGGCTTCTGCTCATGCCGCGGTGACTAGGGAGTAATCGCGCGAAGGAGGTTGCGAATCGGTTGGCCAGGCACGTACACCTTCGGCCGAACGAGAACCGGAGACGGCGCCGGAGCCACCGGTACAGGACGGTAGACCGGAACCACCGGCGGCGGAACTGCCGGGGCCACCGGCCGATGCGCCACCACCGGCGGCGGAAGTACCGGGGCCACCGGCCGATGCACTACCACCGGCGGCGGAACTGCCGGGGCCACCGGCCGATGCGCCACCACCGGCGGCGGAACTGCCGGGGCCACCGGCCGTTGCACCACCACCGGCACGGGCGGAACGAGGTATTGTCCGCAGGCCCAACTCGACGGCAAGAACACGACAAGGCCCGCTACAAACAAAACGGTTCGGATACTCATGGCTATTCTCCCATGCTTGAGGGGTGTCTACCGGGCGGTGTAACCGCCGTCGATGACCAGCTCGCTGCCCGTCACGAACTTGGCCTCGTCGCTGGCCAAATAGAGGATCCCATAGGCAATGTCGTCCGGTTCGCCCATCTGACCGATCGGATGCAAGGCGTCGATGCGTTTGCGGTAGGCCTCGGGCCCCTCGGGGTCTTCCTGCCCCATTTGCTGGACCAGTGGGGTCCAGACGAAGGCCGGATGGACCGAATTGACGCGGATGCCGTCGGCGGCGTAGAGGAGGGCATCGGTCTTAGCCATCAGCCGCACGGCCCCTTTCGAGGCATGATACGGCGGCAGGTTCGCGTCGCTGATAATTCCGTAGATGGACGACAGGTTGACGATACTTCCGCCACCTGCCTCCTTCATCTGGGGAATGACGTGCTTCGTGCACAGGAAGACGCCCCGCAGGTTGACGGCCATCAACTGTTCCCACTCATCGAGTTCAATTTCGTGGGTCGGCTTGTCGACGCCGGCAATCCCCGCGTTGTTGACCAGAACCGTCACCGGTCCGAAAGCCTCGCGTACTTCTCGGAATACCCGCTCGACTTGCGATTCCTCGGCGACGTTTAGTTGCCAGAATCGAGTCGTACCACCTTCGCGGACGATGGCGTCGGCTACCAGCCGACCTTCCTTCTCGTCGATGTCGGTCACGGCCACCTTGGCGCCTTCGCGGGCCAGAATGCGGCAGGTCGCTTGGCCAATGCCGCGGGCGCCTCCCGTCACGATTGCCACCTTGTCAGCAACTCTTGGCATTCGAAACACCTCCTTTCGAAAACCTTTGGCGGCGTGCTTTCCGCGTCCCACGAAGGACCGCGAATGCTGAGGAACCGGACGCAGCACGAATACGTGCCTTTTCGGTACCGTCTGAAGCAGATGGGGTGCAAACCTCATGCCACAGCAAGATGGTTTTTCCCCGGAAACGGCTTGTTCGCTGCCCGATTTCCCGCGGCGAAGTGCCCCCAGCCCACCGCCCTACCGCAATTTCTCCGTATCGCCCCCCTGGCGGCGTTGCTGGCTGCGTCAAACCGACCGACTTATCGGGTGGGTGTGCGACAAGCTGTCTTGCGAGAACACTTCGTCGCTTCGATTCTTAGACCGTTTCATTGCCAAGAGTCCAGCGGATGGCGCTTCGGGTCAACTCGCCTGTGCTGGTCAGATTGAGCTTCTCCTTAATCCGCTGGCGGTGGGTGTCGACCGTGTGGGGACTGATGTGCAGCAGTTTGGCGATCTCGGAACTGGTGCGCCCTTGCCCGATGTGCCGGAACACTTCCAGTTCGCGATCGGAGAGGCCCTCGATCGGAGATTGCCGGAGACCCCGACTGCCGCCCACCGCGTTGCCGAGCAGCTGCTGGACCATTTCTTCGGACAGATAGATCTGGCCGTCCCGGATGCGGCGAATCGCTTCGACGATGCGGCCCGTGGTGTGCTCCTTGTTGATGTAGCCCAACGCGCCGGCATTGAGCGCCCGCTCGGCATAGATCGTGTCCGGGTAGACGGACCAGACCAGAATTCCCACCGCTTCGTTTTGGGTCTTGATCCGCCGGACCAGTTGCAGCCCGTCGCTGTGTTTCAGTTGGATATCGACGATCACCACGTCCGGCTCGAGCTGCTTGACCAATTGGATCGCCTGGCTCAGGTCGGCCGCCTCGCCGCAAACTTCCATGTCGGTTTGGTTGGCGATCCGTGCGGCGAGCCCCTCGCGGACGGCGGGATGGTCGTCGACGATCAAGATCGTGGTCTTCATTTCAGGGGGTCCTCCAGGGTGGGGTTCGGCAGTCGGCAGGTGACTCGGACGCCGCCGGTTGAGGGCGACTCGATGACCAGGCTGGCCCCGATGAGGTTGGCCCGATAGCGCATGATTTGCAAGCCCACGCCGTCGCCTTCACCGGTGCCCGACGGCATCCCGGGCCCGCTGTCGCGGATCTCCAGCCGCGTGGCGTCCTCGTCGCTTTCCAGCCTGATGTCGACCTGCGGCGTGTCGGCTGCGCTGGCCATCGCATTGGCCGCGGCCTCCTGGGCGATACGATAGAGTTGCGTGGCGATTCGGGTGTCACGGATGCGAATCTTTCCCTGCTGGTAAAACGTACACGAACCCCGCGTCTCCTCGCCCATCCGATTCGCCAATTCCTCCAGCGCCATCGGCAGGCCCGGACTATCCACTTCGCTGGGCACCAGTCCACGGGAGAGGGCGCGGGTCTTGCTGCGGATGCGGTCAACCGTCACAACGATATCGCGGGCCAGCCGGCGGGCGGGCGTGGCTTGGCCGTCGAGCATTTCGGCCAGAGTTTCCGCCTTCAGGGCCACCCCGGTCAGTTCCTGGCCGACATCGTCGTGCAACTCTTGGCCAATGCGGCGGTGCTCGTCCTCCGAAAGGGTCAGCAGCCGGTCCTGAAACATCTTCCGTTCGATGACCCGACCGAGCTGTGTGCCGACGCTGGCCATCGAATCGAACACTTCGGCTCGCGGCTCGATCCGCTGGGGCGAGAAGAATTCGAGAACGCCGACCGCACGCTCTTCGGCCATCACGGGAAACGCCGCGGCCGTGGTCAGCTTCAAGGCTTGGGCCAGCTCGGCACGGTGCCGGTCCAGCTTGCCGCGAAGATCGGTGGTCCACTGAGGCTGGCCACTTGCCAACACCGCGCCCGGTTGCCCCTGCCCCGGCCGTAACGGCGTGCGGAACGTCACCTCGGCGAATGGCCGAAATCGCTCGCCATCGGCGGCATACCAAAGGTAAGCGGGCATCAGCCGATTGGGAGCCTCGGCACGGGGGAGATAGGCGATGCCAAAGCTCCAACCATGGTACTGGCCTACGCGTTCCAGGCAATACATCGTCGCTTCTTCGACGTTCTGTGCGTGGTTGGCCATCGAAGCGACGTCGCAAAGCATCTGCAACGCGCCCGCTTGTTCGGCCGTTTGCTGCTCCAGGTCGTGGATGTGCTGCTCGGTTGTTTCGTGGACCTCTCCGGGAAACGCTGCTCCCTCGTGGTTCCGCGATGGGTGTCCTCTTCGCATGTTCTGTCCCTTCTGCGGAAGGCCTGCGGGTTGGAATCGGGAAAGCCGTTCCTCGCGGTTGCCCCGTATCTTCGCGGTCCCCAGTGTTCTTCCCAGACCTTGAGTTTAACGGACAGGGGGGTAACGTTCCAACCCCAAGCGCCGGAATCAGTCAATTATGGTCGTATCTCACCCCATTGTCGTGTGTCAGTGAACTCACTAGTCCGGAACCGTTTCAACTGAGTATTGGCGCGGTGCCTTCCCATGCGAAAATCGATTACGTCGTTTTAACAGCACGCGCCGAGCGGTCCCATCACGACGGCTCGGCATCCTCCGGCAAGTCAGGAAGATGTAGCAATGCAAACGATCACTGCTAGCCGAACCAAACACCCTGTGTTCGACAAACTGATCACCTGTTCCGACCTCATGCTGCCGGTTCTCGATCAGACCAGCCGGGCGGCCAAGGTGGACGCGACGGTTCTGATCACCGGCGAGTCGGGTACGGGCAAGGAATTGATTGCCGAAGCGATCCACGCCAACAGCCCCCGCCGGAACGGGCCGCTGGTGGTCGTCAACATGGCCGCCATTCCCGGTAATCTGATCGAAAGTGAACTGTTCGGACACGAGGCCGGCGCTTTTACCGGTTCGACCGGCAAGCGGATTGGGCGGTTCGAAGCCGCCCAGCAGGGGACGATCGTCATCGACGAGATTGGCGATCTGGCCCTGGAGTGCCAGGCCAAGCTGCTCCGCGTGCTGGAGAACCACTGCGTGACGCCTGTCGGCAGCAATGCGGACCGGAGCCTGGACGTTCGCGTCATTGCGGCGACGAATCGGAACTTGGCGAAGATGGTCCGGGAGGGCGAGTTCCGCGAGGAGCTTTATTACCGGCTGAACGTTGTGGCTATCAACTTGCCCCCCTTGCGCGACCGCCCGGAGGATGTCGAGCCGTTGGTCCACCGCTTTCTGGACGAATTTGCGGCGGCCTACGACCAGCCCCGTCTGGAGCCGGACCGGGAATTGATGGCGTTCCTCCAGTCGTACCACTGGCCGGGCAACATTCGCCAATTGCGCAACTGCGTGGAAAGCATGTTCGTCCTGGCCGATTCCCCGACGCTGACCGTCGAAAACCTGCCCGATATGATCGGCATCCAGCAGAATCG
>SLMF01000218.1 GCA_007133715.1 Planctomycetaceae bacterium | reverse complement strand
TTGACGCCGTGGTTGCAGTAGGCGGTGCCGGCGGCGATGAAGGAGGACATCGAGCCGGCTTCGGTGATCCCTTCTTCCAGAATCTGGCCGTCCTGCGCTTCTTTGTAGTACATCAGCTGTTCGGAATCGACCGGCTCGTACAGCTGGCCGCCGTGGGCGTAAATGCCGATTTTGCGGAACATGCCCTCCATTCCGAACGTCCGCGACTCATCCGGCACGATCGGCACGACGTACTTGCCGATTTTCGCATCGCGGCACAGTTTGCCCAACAAGCGGACGAAGCCCATGGTGGTGGACATCTCCTTGCCCCGACTTCCGCCGAAGAACTCCTTGTAATCTTGGATGGCGGGAACTTCGATTCGCGGGATTTCGGTCGATCGGCAAGGCAGCGGCCCTCCCAACGCATCGCGGCATTTCTTCAAGTAACGGATTTCCGGGCTGTCTTCCGCAGGCCGATAGAAGGGGGCTTTGGCCAAATCCGCGTCCGAAATGGGGATCCCGAACCGGCTGCGAAATTCCCGCAACTCTTCTTCATTGGCCTTCTTCTTGTTGTGGGCAATGTTGCGGCCCTCACCCGCTTCGCCCAGCCCATAGCCCTTGATCGTCTTGGCCAGGATCACCGTCGGGCGCCCCACGCTGCGCAAGGCCGCCTCGTAGGCCGCATACACCTTCTCCGGATCGTGCCCGCCCCGTCGCATTCGCTCCAGTTTCTCATCCGAAAAACGGGCCACGAGCTTTAATAACTCGGGGTATTTCCCGAAAAAATGCTCGCGAATATACGCCCCCGGCATCGCCGTGTACTTCTGATACTGACCGTCCACCACCTCGTCCATCCGCCGAGCCAGTAGACCGCTCTGATCCTTCTCCAGCAACGGGTTCCAATCGTCCCCCCATATCACCTTGATGACGTTCCAGCCCGCCCCGCGGAACAACGCCTCCAACTCCTGAATGATCTTGCCATTGCCCCGGACCGGACCGTCCAGACGCTGCAGGTTACAGTTGATGACGAAAATCAGGTTGTCCAGCTTCTCGCGAGCGGCCAGCGTGATGGCGCCCAACGATTCCGGCTCATCGCATTCACCATCCCCCAAAAAGGCCCATGTTTTCTGGCGGCTGGTGTCCTTGATGCCCCGGTCCTGCAGGTAGACATTGAACCGCGCCTGATAGATGGCCATGATGGGTGCCAGGCCCATCGAGACGGTGGGGAATTGCCAAAAGCCAGGCATGAGCCAGGGGTGGGGGTAGGACGACAGTCCGGGTTCCTGCTGCAGTTCCCGGCGGAAGTTGTTCAAGTGCTGTTCGTTCAAGCGACCTTCGAGGAAGGCGCGGGCGTACATGCCGGGCGAAGCATGGCCCTGGAAGTAAATCAGATCGCCATCGAAACCACTTTCACCCCGCCCGCGAAAGAAGTGGTTGAAACCGACCTCGTAGAGCGTGGCCGAGGAGGCGAACGACGAGATATGCCCGCCAATTCCGTCGAATTGCTTGTTGGCCCGCACCACCATCGCCATCGCGTTCCAACGAATGATGCTCTTGATGCGGCGTTCGATTTCGCGATTACCCGGATAGACGGGTTGCTTCTCCGCCGGGATCGTGTTGATGTAGGGCGTGTTCATCGCCATGGGCAACTCGACCCCCGCCCCCCGCGATTTGCGTTCCAACGCCGACAAGAGGTACTTGACGCGTTCGGGGCCTTTGCTGCGGAGGACGTACTCCAATGATTCGAGCCATTCGGCCGTTTCCGAGGGGTCCGAATCGGGGGGTTGCGCGGGTGAACGGACGATCGGTCCCGCAGTCGGATCGGCAGAAGTCAGGGTTTCCGTGTCGGGCATCAGTTCCACACCTTGAACGAGGTAATCAGCATCGAGAGTTTTCGTCTAACACTATAGCCCAAATCGGCTCGTTTTTCAGTACCGGGAGGTACCGGACGGGAGAACGATGACGGGCCAGGGACTGATTGTGGCGATCTTTCGCGCTTCGCCTACTTCTGGCACAAAGACCAGGGCCGCATCCGCGGGCAGCTGTTCCAGCGACAAGTCGCCCGGATGCCGCCATTCGCGTTCGATCGACCAGTCGACGGGCTCACCCCCACGATTGCGTGAAAACCGCGGCTGGAAATACGGACGTTCCGACTCGGGCAGCCTGTGCCATTCGTCCGGCTCCCCATATCGGACCGGGCACCCCCCACTCTGCTCCAGCCAGCTCCGGTCGATGCAGATGCCGTACAATTCGAAGTCCCAACGCGACAAATGGCTGCGAAAGGCACGCAAATGGGGAAGCTGCTCCAGCGGAACTTCCGTAAAACAGACCATCCGTGATCCTCCGCGAATTAAGGTATTGGTTGCCAACAATCGGCGGGTTCTTACGATCCGGCAAAGCGCGGCCAAAGCAGAATGATCGGCTCCCCCTCGGTCCAGAATGAGGTCATCGAAGTAGTCGTCCGGCGATTGATCCGGCCAAGGTCCCGCTTGTTGGCGGGTCCAGTGGGTGAGCAGCGACCAGTCCTGGCGATGCGGTAGTTTGCGGATCGGTGCGGAGCGAGTCCGGGGTCGGGCGACGTTCCAAGGGGCTGGGGACGCGTCACCTTGCTCTGATACCGGGGGGTGCAGATGCCAGCCGACAGCCCCCGATGCCATCCAGGGTTGGGCAAAATCCGGCGGAACCAAGTGCGGCCCCAAGGCCAAGTAGACACTGGCCGCGGGAAAGCCCGGCTCCTGCAAACGCTGGTCGACCAGCCGTTGCACGTTGCCCCGCGGGCGGGCTGAGAGCACGATCAGACGTTCGCTGAGCGCCACCACCGCACGATCTGCCAGCGGCAGGTCGACCAGGAAGGGAGCGTCCGGCGGCTGGGACGATGCGGGTAGGGGCGCGAACGACACGCGGGGCCGGGGAACCGGCTGCTCGGGGCCCGAGCCTAACACGGCGTGACCCCACCGCCGACCGCTGCCGACTCTCCCGTCCTCCCCCACCACGATCTCAAATACCTCGATCCCGAATAACTGGGCAGCACGTTGTACATAGCGTTGGGTCGTGATCGATTGGGCAGTCACCAAGTGATCGTGGCGGGCATCCACGTGCAAACAGGCGGTCCGCAACGCGGCAAACCATGGCTGCCGCTGGCTGAGATCGCGTCCCAAACGGGAGCTGACCAGACCGATCCGTCGCCCCGAGGGTACGCCCTGCGGCCACCAAGCCAAGCGGCAGCCCAGCCAAGCCCTGCCGACCGCCGCGTCGGGGACACCCCACGTCAGCCGGGCACCCTGCGATTGCCACTGCTCTAACCGCCGCACGACCCGCCCGCGACTGCGAGTAGCCGCCCCCTGGCAAGCCCGCTCACGGTTCCGCCAGATCGTGAGCAGTGAATCCAAGACATCACACCCCCACTCCGGAGCAGGCAGACAAAACTCGTCGCCCGGCGGATCCGGAAGCAGACCGGCATCACGGAAGGCCTGCCAAAGCCCCGACATGGCGTCATTCGTCTTTCCAATATAGGATCACCTTGCCCGATTCGCCCGACGTCATTACCTCAAATCCCTGCTCGAATTCCGTGTAGTGCAGACGGTGGGTGATCACCGGCCCGATGTCCAAACCGCTCTGCAGCATCACCGTCATCTTGTACCACGTCTCGTACATCTCCCGGCCATAGATGCCCTTGATCGTCAACATATTGAAGACCACGGTGTTCCAATCGATGGCCATCGACTCTCCCGGGATCCCCAGCATGGCAATTTTTCCACCATGGCACATGTTGGCGATCATCTCCGCGAAGGCGGACGGATTGCCCGACATTTCCAGCCCCACATCGAAGCCTTCGACCATCCCCAACTGTTTCTGCGCATCGGCGATCCGCTGCTGCCGGGCGTCCAGAGCCAGCGTGGCCCCCATTTTGCGAGCCAATTCCAGCCGCCAGGGATTGACATCCGTCACCACCACGTGGCGGCAGCCGGCGTGCTTGACCACCGCGATGGCCATCAGCCCGATCGGCCCGGCGCCGGTGATCAACACATCCTCGCCCAGCACCGGGAAAGACAAGGCCGTATGGACGGCATTGCCGAAGGGATCGAAGATCGAGGCCACATCACGATCGATCGCGGCATCATGGTGCCAAACGTTGGTCATCGGCAGGGACAGGTACTCGGCAAAGGCCCCCGGGCGGTTCACCCCGATGCCCTTGGTATCGGCACACAGATGGCGGCGTCCGGCCAGACAGTTCCGGCACCGCCCGCAGACCACATGGCCCTCGCCGCTGACAATATCCCCCGGGAAGAAATCGGAGACATTGGAACCGACTTCCACAATCTCACCGACAAACTCGTGCCCCACGACCAAGGGGACCGGGATCGTCTTCTGAGCCCAAGCGTCCCAGTTATAGATGTGCAGGTCCGTACCACAGATGCCCGTCCGGTCGATCTGGATCAGCACGTCGTTGATCCCCGGCTTCGGCTCGGGAGCGTCGGTGAGCCAGAGTCCTTTTTCAGCCCGACTTTTGGCGAGTACTTTCATCGTTGCTTTGTCTCCTGCCGCAGGCCCGGCAACCGCTCAGAGCTCCCAACCGGCGCGGTATTCGGCGTGAAGGTATTGATTGGCCGGTTCCGAATTGGTGATACGAAAAGCGTCCGCGTCCCACTCGATTCGCTGATCCATCTTCAAGGCGATATTGCCCAGCAGGCATGCCTCGTTCAACGGCCCGGCATAATCGAAAGCGCAGCTGGGTTCCTGGGGATCGTTGTGGCGAATGCCATCCACCCAACTCCGGTATAAATCTGCGGGCCGCCGCAGCGTGCGGGGAACGTCTTCAAAATCCTGGATCGATTGATGACCCGGACCAATTACCGCCCTGGTCCCCACCAACAGCGAGCCGTTCGGCGCAGGAGTGGTGCCTGCCAGCATCTCCGCCGACGGCGAATTGCCGCCGTCGTACCAAAAGATCTTGGTCGCCGGACGGTCTCCCGCCGCCGGGAAATCAAATCGCAGCGTGGTCGCGGCCGGAAACATCTCCGTCACCGGTCCCGATGTCGCCAACACCTCGACCGCCGACGGTGCGCCCAACTCCAACCCCCAGTAGGCCGAATGCCACTGATGAGGAGCAATGTCGCCCAACGCGCCCGTGCCGAAATCCCACCAACCACGCCAAACAAACGGATGGTAAACATGCCCGCCACGACGCTGATCGTCCGGTAAATCGTACACCGGATGACCCTCGGGCCAGCGGGCTGCAAACGGCCGCATCGCCGCCGGACCGATCCAGGCTTCCCAGTCCAGCGAATCAGGCACCGCATCCTCGACCGACGGACGATCAAAACCCTGCGGCCAAATCGGCCGATTCGTCCAAAAATGAGCCTCGACCAGATCCCCTAACGCCCCGCTGCGAAGGATCTCGACCAGACGAATGACGCTCTCGTTGCCACGCGCCGGTGTCCCCATCTGCGTGACCAACTGCTTCTCCACCGCAACCTCACGCATCACCCGCGCTTCATAGACGCTCCGCGTCAACGGCTTCTCGCAAAAACAGTGCAAACCCTGTTTCATCGCCCGAACCGCCGCCACCGCATGCGTGTGATCAGGCGTGCTGACCACCACCGCATCCAATCCGTCCGCATGGTCCAGCATCCTGCGAAAATCCGTATCCGTACGCGCCGCGGGGAACCGCTGAGCCGCCTGCTGCAGACGCCCGCGATCCACCTCGCACAACGCCGCGATCCTCACTCCCGGCAACGCGGCCACTCCCTCCATATTCGCCCTGCCGCGACCGCCCGTCGCGATGATTCCTACCTGGATCGCTTCGTTCGCCCGGTAGCCGCGAGCCGATCCGCTGGGAATCAGCATCGCACTCCCCGCACCCGCGACAACGGACTTCAACCACGTCCGACGGCTGAAACGGCGTGAACTCACAG
>SLMF01000134.1 GCA_007133715.1 Planctomycetaceae bacterium | reverse complement strand
GGAGCTGCGCCTAGGTCCGCAGCCGCCTCGTACACGTTCTGCTGCTCCATGAACGGCAACAGGACGACAAACGCGCTGTACACATCCCGATTCAAACGCGTGCCCAGCCAATTGGCGTTAATCGGCAGTGCCTTGTACGTGTCGTGGTAGTTGTGCAGGGCAATGCCCAATTGCTTCATGTTATTGACGCATTGCATCCGCCGTGCTGCCTCCCGCGCAGCCTGGACCGCCGGCAACAGCAGGGCCACCAGAATGCCGATGATCGCAATGACCACCAGCAATTCGACCAGTGTGAAGGCTCGAGATCGGTGCCTTGACATGACTTATCCCCTGATATTTCCCAAAAAAATAGCGTAAAACTCCACTCTAGACATGCCAGATTAGGCTTGCACTCGCCTCCGTGACCACGGTTTGCCATCCCCCCGCATCATCAACTCGGCAGGCTGGCACCACGCACGGGACCGGCTTCCTGGATTCTCCCTGCGACAACAAAGACGGTCAATGATGATAATTGACCGATCTGTGTACATTATTGACGCGTCATTGGTCATTGGTCGTAGCCCTTACTCAGGGCGTTGCCCTGCGGCTGATTTGTTGTGGTGCCTTCGTGGCGAGGGAGGGTTCAAGCCAGGTGAAACACTTCTTCCATCGCGGCCCACCATTCGCCTTCTGCTCGAGTTTCCAGCGGCATCTGGCAAGGCATCCTCTGTCTCCTCCAAGACTGCGGTCGATGCCATCACACTCAGGACCGCTGCTACGATGTTCGCCTCATTTCGTCAACAAGACAAGAACCCGATGCCCGCATGGAAGCAGGTGTCGCCCAGGCAATCGATTTGATTTTCCCGCAGTTCCCATAAGGAGGGCTTAAAGTCTTCGGGTGTAAGATGCGCGCACGGTGCGCGCATCTTTGGAGGTTGGGACGCTGTCCCGACCGGTTCGGGTCGGAGCCCCAACCTACTTTGGTTGCGGCCGCAGGCCGCGTTAGGGGTGAGGCGAGGTTCCGAGCCATGACAACCCGTTTTCCGTCGGGTAGACTACCAGCTTGGCCGGGGACTCTAAAGGAGAGAGACGCTGATGAAGCTGATCGTTCGTTTGCTGGCAGGAATTGTGGTGGGGGCTCTTTTGGGCGCGTGGGGTCCCGAACCGGTGGTCCGTGCCCTGGTTACGTTGAAGGGGATCTTGGGCAGTCTGATCGGGTTCTTGATTCCGTTCATCATCTTGTTTTTCATTGCCAGCGGCATCTCGGGTATGGGCAAATCATCGGGGCGTCTGCTGGCGGCGGCCGTCGGGTTGGCCTATGTGTCGACGATTGTGGCCGGGTTATGGGCGTTTTCCGTGGGGCGGGTGACGATGCCCTATCTGCAAGCCCCGGCCGGCACGATTCCGGAGGCGGCGCCGCTGGTGCCCTATTTTCAGGTGGAGATCGCGCCGCCCCTGGATGTGATCACGGCCCTGGCCACCGCCTTCCTGCTGGGCATCGGGATCGCCGGGACGCAGAGTTCGACGTTGAAGAGTGGGGTGGACGAGTTCAAGCGGATTGTAGAACTGACGATCGCGGGTTTGATCCTGCCCATCCTGCCGATCTATGTGGGCAGTATCTTTGCGGAATTGGCCGCCGGCGAGGCGGTGCTGGTTACGGTGCGGATGTTTGTCGCCGTGCTGGCCGTCGTCCTGCTCACGCAGTGGACCTGGCTGCTCTTCCAGTTCGCCGTCGCGGGCCTGGTCGCCCAACGGAACCCGCTGCTGCTGCTGAAGAACATGCTGCCCGCCTATTTCACGGCGATCGGCACGATGAGCAGTGCCGCAACCATTCCGGTAACGCTCAGTTCGGTGAAGCGGAATTGTCGGCGGGAGAGCCTTGTCGATTTTGCCGTGCCGCTCTGCGCCGCGATCCATTTGTCGGGCAGCATGATCACGATCGTGCTGTGCTCGCTGGCCGTGATGACATTGAATCTGGGACAGGAATTGCCGACCTTGTCCCAGATGCTGCCGGCGATCCTGTTGCTGGGTCTGATCATGATCGCCGCTCCCGGGGTTCCTGGCGGGGCGATCATGGCCGCCTTGGGCGTGCTGACGGCGGTGCTGGGTTTCTCGGAATCGGCCGTCGGCCTGATGATCGCGTTGTACATGGCGCAGGACGGGTTTGGCACCGCCACCAATGTCACCGGGGATGGCGCGATCAACCAGGTTCTGGATCGTTTGGCCCGTGTCAAAGGCTCAGCAGCAGAGTGATCAGCAGCCAGAGCACGACCAGCAGGGGCAGATATCGGCCGATCGTGTAGATCCGCCATTCCCACCAGACGTGAGAGGAGCCGAGGGCCGGGCGGAGTTCTTTGGCCGGGATCACCCAACAGAACAGCCCGGCACCAAGCAACCCCGAGAGGATCACCACGTTCGTACCGCCAAACTGATCCATGAAATCCAGGAAGGGCATCCCCGCCACGGATACCTCTAAGGGGGAGAAACTGAGGGCCGAGGGGATCCCCAGCACGGCCAGCACCCCGCAGACCGCAAAGATGGCACGGCTGGTCCGCAAATCAAACTCCTCCGCCACCGCCGCAATCAGGACCTTGACACCCGCCAGACAGGAACTGAACGCCGCCGCGAAGAACAGACTGAAGAACAAGATCCCCATCAACCGGCCCTGACCCATCTGAGCAAACACGGCAGGCAATGTGGAAAAAGCCAGCTGGCTCCCTTCGCCCGGGTCCATGTCAAAAGAAAATACGAACGGGAAGATCATCCAACCGGCCAGCAGGGCAATGCAGGTCTCGGTCACCGCCACGATACAGCAAGCCCGGGGAACGTGCGTCTTGCGCGGAATGTAGCTGCCGTAGGTCACCAGATAGCCTTGCCCGATGGCCAGCGTGTAGAAGGCCTGGCCAAAGGCAAACACCCACAATCGCGTCTCGCCCAAACGCGAGAAATCCGCTTGCAACAGAAACTCCCGCGCCTGACCCCAACCCTCCATCCGACTGGCTGCTCCGACCAAAATCAGAATCACCAGCAACAGGACCGGCATCAGCAGCTTCGACAGGAACTCGATCGACTTGACCCCCCGAATCAGGACGGCGCAGGACAGGCCGGTGACCACCAGGAAATACCAGAGCGAGTTGTAGCCCGCCGTGAACGTCTGGAAATCTCGCATGTTGCCTCGCCAAGCGTCGACCGCATAGCCCAGGGTCCACCCCGTGATCACCAGATAGTAGCTGGTGATCGCCAGCGTCAGCAGCACGACAAACCAGCCGTAGGCCGTGCCGAAACGGTTGACTTGGCGGAACGTATGGACCACGCTGCCGTCGGCCAGGCGTCCGGCGCTGACCTCCAGCATCATGATCGGCAACACCATCACGACCAGCGAGATCAGATAGGCGATGATAAAGGCTCCCCCGCCATTTTCGCCCACCATGTACGGAAACCGCCAGAGATTCCCCAATCCGACAGCCGCGGCGGCCATCGAGAATACAAAGGCGGGTTCCGAGGACCACTGCGCGCGGTCACGGCGTTCAACTACTCCCGGTTTGGTCATCTACGGCTCCTTCTCGGTCGCCCGGATCGCTCAAAGCAAGTCTTCCAGACGGGTCAGGTGGTCATTCATCGAGTCGGCCGCATGGGCGTCGCCCTGCAAGCGAGCTTGCTCGATCCCGCGACGGTAGGCCTCGCATGCTTCCGCGAATCGCTTCAGCCGCGTCAACTGCTGGCCGGCCAACGAAAAAGCGCCCAGCATCGGTGGGGACTCGTTCATCAATTCCTGCAACAACGCCAGTCCCGCCGGGTGTTCTTCCGCCTTGAACATCTCCATCGCTAAACTGTAACGCAAAAAAGCATCCTGCGGTTCGTCCGCCAACATCGCTTCGATCTGCTCACGCCGCGTGTCGAATGTCATCACACCTGCTCCTTTGCAACTCGGCGAACCTATCCCGTGGCTCGGATCAGCACGATCCAGCCGGCCGAAACGAGGACGGCCACGGCGTTGGCGGCCCAGGCCATCCAGAACGAGCGGCGAACCGACTCGGGCAGCGGGTGTCCCCAGGCCATGATCCGCAGCAGCAACCACACGGAATAGATATTAAAAAGCATCAGTACGGGTGTGATTATAACACCCAGCACGGCGGCACGCCAGGCTCGCTGTACGTCGGCTTCCAATTGTTCTCGCAGGGGATCGTCCTCTTCGGCGTCCAGCGGCCAGGGCGTCTCGGGCGACAGCGACTCGATCTGGTCCAACAGCTGTTGAGCGCGTTCCGCGTCTTGCTGGAAGACTTGGAGCTGGGCTCCGCGGATCGCGGTCCCGTAGTACCAGAGGCAGGTAGCGGTCGCTTCGTCCGTAATGACGGCCGGAATCCCCTCGTTCTCCAATTGCAGCCGGGCCAAATGCGCTTCGGCCGGGTTTTCGAAGGTCGCGATCGTAGTCAGTTCGGCAGACAAACCGGGCTCCTTCCGTCAGGGTGCCAGGGGTGCGGGGATCGTCTCGGCCACACGCCATCGGCGGGGCTCTTCCGCGTCGCGAATGACGCGGCGATAGAGCGTGTCCCGTTCGACCGGTTCGCGACCCGCTTCGCGAATCTGCTGTTCGATCTGAGCGACCGAGAGGCATTCCGGCGTGGTGCCTCCCGCCTGATGACAGATCGCTTCGTGTCGGACCGTGCCATCCAGATCGTCCGCACCGTAGGCCAAGGCCAATTGCGCGGTGCCCAATCCCAGCATGATCCAATAGGCCTTGATGTGTTCGATGTTGTCCAGCATCAGTCGGCTGACGGCCACGGTTCGCAGATCCAGCAGAGCGGACGGGGGCGCGTGATCCGCCAGACGGGTGTTCCGGGGATGGAAGGCCAGTGGGATGAACGTCTGGAAGCCGCCGGTTTCGTCCTGCAGTTCCCGCAGGCGGAGCAGGTGGTCGATACGGTGGTGCGCCTGTTCTCCCACCCCGTAGAGCAAGGTGCAATTGGTCCGCAGTCCCAGTCGGTGGGCCATGCGATGGATATCCAACCAGCGAGCGGCGTCGGGTTTTTGTCCGCAGATTCGCTGGCGGATTTCCGGGTGGAAGATCTCGGCCCCGCCCCCCGGCATGCTGCCCAAACCGGCCGCGATCAGGTCGGTCAACACGTCCCGGATCGACTTCTTGGCCAGCGACTGGAACCAATCGACTTCGATCGCGGTCCAGGCCTTCAGATGCAGGCTCGGGAACGCCTCATGCAGGATCCGGATCAGGTGCAGGTACCAGTCATAGCCTTTTTCCGGGTGGAGGCCGCCGACGATATGAATTTCCGTACAGCCATTTTCGACCGCTTCGCGGCCCCGCTCCAGCACCTGGGCATCGCTCATCACATAGCCTTTGGCATCTTCCGGATCCACGCGAAACGCGCAGAAGGCACAGCGGTTGACGCAGATATTGGTGGGATTCAGGTGGGTATTCAGGTTGTAGTAGGCCCGGTTGCCGTTGATCCGCTGGCGGACCGTATTGGCCAACTGCCCCACCTGGTTCAAGGGGACTTCCGGGGCATACAGCACTCGCCCGTCGTCGCGATCCAGCCGCTGACCGTTTTCGATTTTTTCTTGGATGGACCGCAGTTTCGGGTGGCAAGTACGCAGCATTCGTCGGCAGCTCGCGAGAAACAGGGGGGGTCAAGTTGTTCGACGCGTGTCGTTCGCCCGTGCCGGGACGGGCCTCCCGCATTGTAGCGTCTGCACGGCCGTTTGTCCCTTGGTGCCGACCGTTCGGGCTTCTTGCGGTTCTTAGTTCTTAGTTCGTGGTTATGCATTCGTGAAATCAGGGTGCGGTCGTGGTGGCCGGGGGCCTGAACGACCGGACGATGAATTCGGTATGCATAGCGAAGAACTACGAACGAAGAACCGGGTGGGCATGCGTCAACCACGATCCGCAAATCCCAACGGGGTTTT
>SLMF01000069.1 GCA_007133715.1 Planctomycetaceae bacterium | reverse complement strand
TGGCGGTCGCCTTCTTCGCAGTCGCCTTCTTCGCCGGGGCCTTCTTGGCAGTCGCTTTCTTGGCGGTCACCTTCTTGGCCGGGGCTTTCTTGGCCGGCGCCTTCTTGGCGGTGGCCTTCTTCACGGGCGCCTTCTTGGCCGCCGCCTTCTTGGCGGTCGCCTTCTTCGCGGTCGCCTTCTTGGCCGGGGCCTTCTTGGCGGTCGCCTTCTTCGCGGTCGCCTTCTTGGCGGGCGCCTTCTTGGCGGGCGCCTTCTTGGCGGTCGCCTTCTTCGCGGGCGCCTTCTTCGCCGTGGTCTTCTTGGCGGGGGCCTTCTTCGCCGCCGCCTTCTTCTTGGTCGCGGCTTTCTTCTTCGTGGCCACTGTACGTCCTCCGTTAAACAAGGGTCCGGCGAGTTCCGTCGCGAGGCCTCCCAGTGCCTGAACCGAACGAGTCCGACTCGCCCACTGCGTCAATGCCACAGGGCTCTCGACCAACGGCGAGGTGTTTTTCGCGACCTGCCATTCCGAATGACACGCCCAAAAAAAACGCCTGTGACATCCAACTCCCACGTTGCTAGCGTTAGTTGTACGCAACGCGCCGATTTATGCAACATGTTTTCGACAAGTTTTCCACAAAATTTTTCTAAAATTTTGCCGTGGTGACCGCCACGCCGCGTTTTCACCGCGAACCGTGCCCCGCCCGCAGACACAGGGTGTCAATACAACGAGATCCAAGTCCCGTCTCGCAAGCGGCCCGCAGGCTGCGGATGCCAACGTTCCGCTCCCCTAATCCGCCGCCGTTGCGGCCGACGAGTCGACAGGTACCACCACTCCCGCCACGAGCCCCGCGGAGCCGGTTCGGCAGCGGCCGCAACCTGCGCGTCGTCCCAAGCGGATACGTATTTCTGCCAAACCCGCGGCCGTACTGCTCGCCGTACATGAATCGGATCCCAACCGTACCAGTCGGCCTGCGGCTTCTGCAGCACCGCACCGAATTCGCCCGCTAATTCCACCACGCGACGATTCAAAGCGAACGCCTGCTGCCCCACGGATTCCCAAGTCAAACGGGACATCGGAAACAGCAAGGTTCGCATTACACGGAAGCGCAACGGCGTCAGCCGAGCCAAGCTGGCCAGCGGCAGTTCGGTCACCACCATCCTCTGGCAGCGCCCGGCCAGGCGTTGCAGGCAGGTCGCGACACAGTCGGCGATGTGGGGCGCCCCTGCCCCGTACAGCAGGTCGTTGCCGATGTCGGTCAGCAGCGCGTAGGTGGGCAAGTGCGGGCGGTCTTCCAGGGCTTGCCACAGCCCGCAGTCCACGAGGGACGGCAGCGTGCGTCCCAGGACCCAGCAAGGGCGTGCGTAACCGCGCCCGTGACCAATTGCGGCCAAGAGGTCCAGCGGGCCGCCCAACTGTTGCCGGGCGGCGCTCACCACGGTGGCCAGATCCAACACGACGTTGCTGGCCCCCAGGATCACGACGCGATGCGCCGGTTCCGCCACAGCCGCTCGCCTGCCGCCTACCAACCGCGCCGCCCCGAATAGGCCTGCAAGGTGCGGAAGCTGGAGATGGCCAACAGGGCCATCATCACTCCCAAAAACATCTGCTGGCGTGAAAATGCGTACCAGGCCACGGCCCCACCGGCCACCATCGAGACGATCAACGAATTCCGAATGCCCGCGGAGCCCTGAACCAGGACCAGAAAATTCCGCACAATCTGGCCCCCGTCCAACGGATATACGGGCAACAGATTCAGCAGGGCCCAAAAGACACTGGCCAGCAGGAGATAAAACAGACCCAGCGTCACGAAGGGCGATGCAAACGGCTGACCTTGGCTCAACGGCAGCACGTATTCCAGATAAGGAACCGAAGGCAAACCGTACGGCGACACGTAGACGGCCGCCGCGATCGCCAGAGCCAGTGCTAACTGGGCGGCCGGACCGGCGGCCGTGATCACCAACTCCCGAAACGGATCCTCCCCTCCCCTCGCCGAACCCCCATAAGACGCGTATCGCTCGGGCACCGCCAACCCGCCGAATTGATACAACACGACGTAACTGGATATCCCGTAAAACCGCATCGCCAAAGCATGACCCAGCTCATGCACCAGAATCGAAACAAAGGCCGCACCCATCCATAACAGCAGATACCTGCCGTCCGGCTCGCCCGTCGGCGTCAGATTCCAACCCAGCAGGGCAACAACCAGCCAGAACCAGGGTGCCACACGAATCGGGATCCCCAGCCAACGGAAACGCAGGTCGTAGGGGGTCGGTTGAGGTTCAGCGAGAAACACAGGGCACTTCCCTTTTAGAAAATGAACAGCAGGGGGGTCCCTGATTGTAACGCACGCGTCAAGAAAGTCACAGCGGCTGACATTGCCCGATCCATCAAAAATGGTTAGTTTACGGGCATCCTGGTGCATGAGGTGGAAAGATGAGCGAAATACAGTGGGAGGCAGAACTGGCTGCCACGTCGACCAACTCGATCAATCGGGCTCGAACCGAAGAATGGGCCAATACCGTCACGCATGGGCTGGGCGCCGCGTTCAGTCTGGTCGGTGTACTGGCACTGGTAGCACTACTGGACGCCGTGCCGCGAGGCCTGGCCGCCAGCTGTCTGGTCTACGGTGCCACGCTGGTTGCCGTGTTTGTGGTCTCGACGATTTCCCATGCCGTACAGGAACCGCGTACCAAACACCTCTGGCGAATCTGGGATCAAGGCTTGATCTATTCGCTGATCGCCGGGAGTTATACCCCGTTTATTTGGGTCTACTCACCGCCGCCGACGCGGGATTTCGTGCTGGTGGCCATCTGGTCGGCGGCCTTGCTGGGGTTGTTCGTCAAAGTCGTCCTGCAACATCGGATCGGCACCACCACCACCTACAGCTACCTGCTGCTGGGCTGGCTGCCCGCGCTGGCAATTGCGAGTCGCGTGCCGCTGGATGCCGCACTGGGGATGCTGCTGGGTGGATTGCTCTACACTGCGGGCACGTTTCTTCTGAAAAAGGACGAGCGATACCGCTATTTCCACGCGCTGTGGCACCTGATGGTCATCGCTGCCGCCGCCTGCCATTACCTGATTTTGTTGAATTATCTGGTACTGGGGGCAGGGTCGGTCTGAGTTTCGGGCGGGGGATCGGCCAGGGAGCGTGCGATGCGGAAGCCCAGGAAATCGTAGCGGCTGCCCGGCGCGATGCCGTCGCGGTAAGCCGCCCGGGCGTGCGCCGGCCGGCTGCTCCAACCCCCGCCCCGAATCACGCGATTCGATCCGCCAGCAGGCCCGCTCGGATCCTCCACTGGCCCGCGTTGGTAGGTGTTCGCCCCGTAAACGTCCTGACACCATTCGCGGACGTTCCCGTGCATGTCGAACAGCCCGAAGGCGTTGGCCTGGTAGCTTCCCACCGGTGCCGTGAACGCCTGCCCGTCGCAAGCGGCAATCGCCCCGGGCCAGCCAGGAAAGACCTCCTGCAGCGCGGCGTCCGCCACATTCCCGACCGTGGCCAAACCCTCCGCATCGTCGCCATGAAAGAAACGCGTCGTGGTCCCGGCGCGGCAGGCATACTCCCATTCGGCTTCGCTCACCAGCCGGTACTCGCGACCCTCCCGCTGGCTCAACCACCGGCAAAAGGCCACGGCGTCGTTCCAGCTGACATTGACCACCGGATGATCCTCGGCTTGGGGAAAGCCCGTATTCCGCCATGAAAACGATTCACAGCTGCGATATTTTCCCGTTTCCAAATCGATCCCGAAGGCCCCCGCGTACCCGAGTCCTCGTTCCGCATCGGTGCGGTATCCCGTGGCCTGGACAAACGCGCGGAATTGCCCCACCGTCACCGGATATCGCCCCAGATAAAAGGGCCGCGTCAGACGGACCTGATGACGGGGGCCTTCGTTTCCCAAACGCCCCGCTTCCGACTCCGGCGAACCCATCCGAAACTCGCCGGGCGGGATCAACCGCAACTCGAGACCGATGCGGTTGACATACTCCCGCGGTTTCCCCAATTCGTCGGCCCAAGCCCTCGGATAAGCCTGCCCCCGGGGGGCATCGCAGGGAGCCGCAGCCAGGGACGGGGACAACTCCTCGGCCGCACGCAACCAGGCTCCCCATCCCGCCAGCCCCATGATCAGAAGCCCGCTGCCCAGCCAACCCCATCGGCACCCCCTCCGCCGCCTCCGGTCGCTTCTCCAACCGCCTGGCAGATCGTGCTCCTCGGTGCGTTCCACCAGGATGCCCTTGTCTCGGAAACAGGACTCCCCAACCCGGTGCATCTCACCCTCCCGGTGCGATCACCCGTGCCAGATAATCGCTTGCGACGGACACCCTTCGGCTCAGGCCAACGGCGGCACGTCCACCCAGCGACGTTCACGCCAAGACTGCAGGCCCAACTCGCCCAGTTGGACGCCTTTGGCCCCTTCCAACAGATTCCAGCTGTAAGGCTCGTCCGTCACCAAATGTCGCAGGAACAACTCCCATTGCGTCTTGAAGGCGTTGTCATACAAACGATTGTTGGGCACCTGGGGCCAGTCGGCGTAGTAATCGATCCGCGACGGGATGTCCGGATTCCAGACCGGCTTGGGCGTGGTCGCGTCGGGCTGCACCACGACCTCGCGGAGCCCCACCACGGCGCTTCCCTTCAAACCGTCCACCTGCAGGCACAGCAGGTCGTCACGCCGCACACGGACACACCAGGACGAATTCATCTGGACCGGCAAACCGTTCTCCAACTCGAAGATCGCGTAGGCCGAATCGTCGGCCGTACAGTCGTAGGGATTGCCCTGCTCGTCCACTCGCCGCTTGACGTGCGTGTCGGCCAGCGTCACCAGCGACTTGATCGGGCCGAACAGCCGGTCGATCACGTAACGCCAATGGCAGAACATGTCGATCAAGATGCTGCCGCCGTCCGCCTGGCGATAATTCCAGCTGGGTCGCTGGCAGACCTGCTCAAAGCCGTCGAAGACCCAATAGCCGAACTCGCCGCGTACCGAGATGATCTCGCCGAAAAAGCCCGTATCGATCAGGTACTTCAGTTTCAATAAGCCCGGCAGCCACAGCTTGTCCTGCACCACCCCGTGCTTCAGACCTGCCGCCTCCGCCTCGCGGTATAAGGTCAGCGCCTGGTCCACACTCTCCGCAACCGGTTTCTCGGCATAAATGTGCTTGCCGGCCGCCAAGGCCTTCCGCACATTGTCAAACCGCAATTGGGTGGTCAGCGCGTCGAAGTACACGGAATAATCGCTGTCGGACAACACACTGTCCAGGTCGGTGGTGTATTTCTCGACGCCATATCGCTGGGAAAGGGCCCGGAGTTTGGCTTCGTTGCGACCGACAAGCACCGGGTCCGGCATGATCGTTTCGTCCGCATTGAGGGGCAGCCCCCCCTGCTCGCGAATCGCCAGAATCGATCGCTCCAGATGCTGGTTCGTTCCCATCCGCCCGGTCACGCCGTTCATGATGATGCCGATACGGTGCGTCTTCATGTGCTTCTCCAATCAGGTGTGTTTCAAGTAAGCCTGCTTGATCTGGTCTAAAAACTGCTGCTGGTCCATCGCCCAGTAGCGGTCGGAGAAAATCTCGACTTCGATGAACCCGTCAAAGCCGGTTGCTTCCACCCAGCTGCGGATCTGGGGCACGTCGATGCACCCCTCGCCCATCAGCCCGCGGTCGTTCAAAAAGTCTTCGGTCGGCGTTCGCCAGTCGCAGACGTGAAAGGCAAACAGCCGGTCCATCTGCCCGCAACGCCGGATCTCCGCTTCCAGATTCGGATCCCACCACAGATGATACACGTCCACGACCACGCCGATCTGAGGATCGTCCAGTTGCTGGCACATGTCGTTGGCCTGCGCCAGGGTGTTGATCGCCGAACGCGTATCGGCATACATCGGATGCAGCGGCTCGATGCCCAGCTTCACCCCGCACGCCTTG
>SLMF01000214.1 GCA_007133715.1 Planctomycetaceae bacterium | reverse complement strand
TCGATCCGCAGTCCCGGACGCTCCGCTATTTGAACTTAGGCCATCCCGCGGGGTACGTTCTGGGCCAAGCAGGTGAGGTGAAAGCTCGCTTGGTCAGTGGCGGCCTGCCGCTGGCGATCGATGCCGACCGCCCGTTGCCGCCGATTGCCTCGGTGGACTTGGCTCCGCAGGACGTGATTGTGATGACGACCGACGGCCTGCTGGAGGCCGCCTCGCCCCGGCAGACGTTTTTCGGCCCGGACCGGTTGTTGCAGGTGGTATGTGCCCACCGCGATCAGTCGGCGGAGGCGATTCTCGCCGCGTTGCAGGAAGCCGTCTATGAATTCACGGGCAACACGCACTTGGTAGATGACCTGACCGCTCTGGTCATCAAGGTGGGCGAACAAGCGTGAGCTTGCGGCAACAGAACCTTTCGCAGGTGCGAAGGGAGACGCGAGAGACCAACCGCCGATTTGGCTGGCGTTTAATAGCCCCCCCTAGTGGTCGTCTGCGGTGGAGGAGCCCATGGCGACACTGCGTGGCTCCCCGGCCAGTTGCTCCAGCAGCCGCCGACTCGGTGCGTGCTGGGGGGCCAGAGCCAAGGCGGATTCGGCGGCGATGCGGGCGTTGGCTACATCGCCCATCAGCCACCGGGATTCGGCCAGTTCGAACCAGACGTCCGGCCCGGCCTCTCCGCGACGCACAATCGCCAGGAACGCTTCGTTCGCCGCCGGGTAGCGACCTAACGCTTTGTTCGCCAAGCCCTCCCGGAACCAGACTTCGTCCGGTATCTCCCCGTCAGCATAGCCTTCCGTCAGACTTCGCAACGTGGCCAACACACGACGATAGCGCGCCTGCTCCTGATAAGCCTCGGCAATCGCCAGTTGGACTCGCGGATAATGCGGCTGGTAGCTGAGCGCGCGGTGATAGCTGGCCAAACTCTCGTCCGCCATGCCGAAGCGGCGCAAGACGTCCCCTCGCAAGGCCCAGGCGGAAGCTCGCTGACGATCCGCAGCAATCGCTCGCTCGGCTTGCTCTGCCGCTCCCGACGTGTCGCCTTGCTCCAAGTACATCTCCCCCAAACGAACCATCACCTCGGGATTCTCGCCCGAGAGGCGAGCGGCTAACTCCAAATGCTCGATCGCCGACTCGCGGTGCCCCAGGTTCCAGAGCGTCTCCGCATACTGGCTGCGCATCCGCTCGTCCCGGGGCGACAACGCGACCGCCTGGGAGAACAGGCTTTGCGCCTCGGTCCACTGCCCCCGTTGGAGGGCATCCGCACCCCGTAACGACAACTGCCGGGCGCTGATCAGATTCTCGTCACCCCGCGGACGTGGCAACGAGGCACAACCGGCGGTGGCCACCGCCGGCAACAGCAGGGCGACGAGGAGCGAACAACGGGTACCAAGCAACGGTTCGGCCTTCGAGATGCGGCGCATCAGGGTTTCACGGCAGACACACGGGTACGGGAGCATAGCGGAAAGGCGGGCGTGCGACAAGAACGGTTGGGAATCCCGAGCCCTGCCACCTTGCCAGCGGAGTTTCGCGACGCAACGATAAGGTAGCTTTGCAGATGGAGGAAAATGGGGACCCGCGCGCGTTCCTATCGCACCTCCCCTTTTTGCGGGTGGAAAGACGTCTTTCTTCCGGGTAGAACCCTGCTTTTAGTCCCAGATCAACCCCTCAGGGAAAACCGACGCCGCATGGACCAGGAACGCATCGAAGCCGATTTGCGAGGTCTGCTGGAAGGGCAGGTCTTGTGCGAGGATGAGTTCTTGCAGCTGTACGCGAGCGATGCCAGCATTTACGAAATCCGCCCCCTGGCGGTGATCCGACCACGCGGGCTTCGCGACGTGCGGGCTTGTGTTCAGTATGCGGCGGAGAACGGGATCCCGGTGCATGCCCGCGGCGCGGGCACCGGCGTGGCCGGCGATTCGCTCGGGCCCGGGCTGGTACTGGATTTTTCCCACAGTATGCGGCGGATCGTGTCCTTGGACCACGAGACCGTCCGGGTCCAACCCGGCGTCATCCTGGCCCACCTCAACCGCCAGTTGGCCCGACGCGGCCGCTTGTTCGGACCAGACCCCTCCAATCGTGCGGTTACCACCCTCGGCAGCGTCCTGGCCTTGGATGCCTCCGGTACTCACTGGTTGCGCTACGGCTCGGCCAGGCGGCATGTGGTGAGCATGCAAGTGGTGCTGGCTGACGGGCGGGTCATGGAGGTGGGACAACACGCGGTTCTGCCATCCGGAGGGGGCGATGTGGGCGATTTGGTCCGGCGTGTGGCCGAACTGATCCGCCGCGAGGAAACGGTGATCGCCGAGCATCAACCGCGGACGGTCTTGAATCGTTTCGGTTACCAGCTGCAGGGCGTGCTCGAAGACGACCGGCTGGATCTGGCTAAATTGCTGGTCGGTTCGGAAGGTACGTTGGCTTTGATCACCGAGGCGACGCTGCGAACGTCTCCGAGCCCGAAGAGTCGGGGACTGGCTCTGCTGTTCTTCGATCGTTTGGATTCTGCGGCCCGGGCGGCTCGCGAGATCGTGCGACGCGATGTGGCTTCCTGCGACCTGATGGATCGCCGCCTGCTGACCATCGCCCGCGAGTTGGACGTGCGGTACGAGTTGCTGATCCCTGCCGAGGCGGAAGCCCTGTTGTTGGTCGAGCAAGCGGGCGAGGATGCGAGTGCCGTGCGAGAGGGGTTGCGGCAGCTGGTGGTCGACATGACGCGTCACCAGCAGCTGGCTTTTGATTCGCGGATCACGTTAGAGACGGAGGAGCGGAACTTCTATTGGCGGCTCTCCCGGCGGGTGATCAGCACGCTGTTCCGCTTGAAGGGCAACAGTCGCGCCATACCATTTATCGAGGATATTGCGGTTCCACCGGACCAAGTGCCGGAGTTCCTGCTGCGTGCCCAGAACGTGCTGAAGGCTCATGCGGTGACGGCACCGTTGTTTGGCCATGTGGGTCATGGTCAGCTGCATTTGCGTCCGTTTCTGGATTTGTCCAATCCGCAGCATCGCCGCACGATGCAGGCGTTAGCGACCGATCTGTACGAGGAGGTGTTGAAGTTTGGGGGGACGATCAGCAGCCAGCACGCGGCCGGGCTCAGCCGGACTTGGTTCCTTCGAAGGCAAGTCGGCCCGTTGTATGAAGTATTTCGCGAGGTCAAGCGGATTTTCGATCCGCAGAACATTTTGAATCCGGGCAAGGTCGTGGCGGAGGCGCCGCAGCCGTTGATCCAACACATCCGACCGCCGCTCCGCACGCCCCCCTCGCCCGATTTGGGCGAGAGCGAAGCCGGTGCGTCCCTCGCGGCGATCGAATGGAAGCTGGCTTGGGATAGCCGGCAACTGAGCCTCACGGCCGAGTCTTGCAATGGCTGCGGCCGCTGCCGGACGCTCAGTCCGGACGAGCGGATGTGCCCCCTGTTCCGTTACGCGCCGCGGGAGGAGGCCTCGCCGCGAGCCAAGGCCGTGCTGATGCGGGGGATTATGACCGGCCGCCTCGAGCCGGCCGAACTGACCTGCGATCAGTTCAAAGCGATTATGGATCTGTGCGTCAATTGTCACCAATGCCGCTTGGAATGTCCGGCACTGGTCGACATCCCGCGGTTGGTCCAGGAAGCCAAGGCCCAGTATGTGGCCACGAATGGTCTGCGGTTCGGCGATTGGGTCATGACGCGGATGGATTTGGTTGCCGCGTGGGCTTCGCGGCTCGCTCCGCTTGCCAACTGGGGGATCCGCAATCGCCGGGTGCGCTGGCTGATGGAAAAGACGTTGGGGATTGCTCAGGGCCGCAAGTTGCCGCGTTTTGCCGGCCGCAGTTTCATTCAGCACGCGCACCGCCAGCGTCTGACCCGACCCTCTCGCGACACGGCTCGCAAAGTGCTGTACTTCGTGGACACGTACGCCAATTGGTGCGATCCTCTGTTGGCCCGTGCGGTGGTCGCGATCCTCGAACACAATGGGATCGCGGTCTATGTGCCGCCGGGCCAGGCGCCCAGCGGTGCGGCGGCCATCGCGATGGGGCGCGTCGAATTGGCACGGGCTTTTGCCGCCCGCAACGTGTCGCTGTTGGCAGATGCCATCCGCCAGGGGTACCACGTCGTGTGCAGTGAACCCACCGCCGCCTTGTGCCTGAAACACGAGTACCTGCACGTATTGGACGAAGAGGACGTGCGGCTGGTCGCCGACCACACCAGCGAGGTCTGCACGTACTTGTGGCGTCTGCACCAGGCGGGTGGTCTTCAGTTGAATTTCGCGGCGGTCAACGCCAGCTTGGGCTACCACCTGCCCTGCCATCTGAGGGCACTGCAGGTGGGCAGCCCCGGTGAAAACCTGCTGGGCCTGCTGCCCGGCCTGACGGTCCATCGCCTGGACCGCGGCTGTTCCGGTATGGCGGGCACCTTTGGCTTGCGGCGCATGAACTATCGCAGCAGCCTGCGGACCGGATGGGGCTTGATCTCCTCGTTGCGCGACCCCGCCATCCAGGCCGGGGTGACCGAATGCAGTGCCTGCAAGATCCAGATGGAACAGGGAACTACCAAGCCTACCTTTCACCCCTTGAAGGTGCTGGCTCTGTCCTACGGCCTGCTGCCCGAATTGAACTCGCTCCTCGCCACGCGGGGAGAAGATCTGGTGGTGACATGAAGCGTTCCGTGTATTTGTTTGCCGCAGCTCGCCAAGCCTGTGGGCGTGCGGTGGTCGAGTTGGAGTTGCCGTCCACGGCCACGGTGGGCGAGCTGCGCCAAACGCTCGCTTTCCAGTTGCCCGAACTCGAACCTCTCCTGACACGCTGCCACTTCGCCTTGGATAACCAATATGCGGCCGACAGCAGCCCCTTGGCAGCGGCGAGCGAAATCGCCTGCATCCCGCCAGTCAGCGGGGGCTGAGGTAAATCCCCGTCTTGTCGCACCCTCCCGTTTTCTCCTCCTGATTGCAGTTTTTTGGAAAGCTGGGAGAATAGGGAGGGCTCCAATTCCGCGGGCTCGCTTGCGTGCTTGGTCCCCAATCAGAAATCCAGAATCAGAAATCCCAAATCGGTGGTCGGCCGTATGTCAGAGCACATCGAAAAATTACGCAAGGTGGTCGGAGAACTGGAAGACGAACTGCATGGGTTAACAGACGTCGACCAACAGGCTCGAGAAGTGCTGCAGGAAGCGTTGCACGAGATCCAAATCGTTTTGCAGCGGCAACAGACGGACTCGCCCGCGACGGGGGAACTGGCGGCCCCGGCGGATCCCGAGTCGGTGTTGGACCAACTGCGGGAATCCGCCTATGAGTTCGAGGGCTCGCACCCAACTTTCAGTGGGGTTCTGATGCGGCTGATCGACGGGCTGGGTCAAATGGGGATTTGAACGGCGCTCAGCTCCGCGGCCGCGGTCCCTGCGGCTCCTCTGCCACCGTCTCGCAGAGCGCTTCGCGAGCGGCGGCGAGGGTCAGGTCAAGATCGTCCCAAGTATGGGCGGCCGATACGAACAGGGCTTCGTACTGGCTGCAGGGCAGATAGACCCCGCGGTTCAACATATGCTGGAAATAGCGGGCGAAGCGTGCCGTATCGCATTGCCGAGCGGTTTCCCAATCGGTGATGGGCTGGGCGTGGAAGAACAGGGTCAGCATGCTTCCGACGCGTGCCACGGTATGCGGCACGGCCGCGGCGGTGGCGGCGGCGGCGAGCCCTTCGGCCAGTTTGGCTGCCTTTTGCTCCAGTTGCGGGTAGGGCGGATCGTCCCGGAGCAGGCGGAGCGTGGCGATGCCCGCCGCCGTGGCCAGCGGATTGCCGCTGAGCGTGCCGGCTTGGAAGACAGGGCCTGCCGGCAGGATGTGGTCCATAATTTCGGCTCGGCCGCCATAGGCAGCGGCGGGCAGACCCCCTCCCATGATCTTGCCCAGTGTGGTCAGATCGGGCAGGATTCCCAGCCGGGCTTGAGCCCCCCCATATGCCACCCGAAATCCGCTCATCACCTCGTCGAAAATGAGGACGGTCCCGTGTTCTTCGGTCAAACTGCGGAGCGTCTGCAGGAATTCATCTCGGGCCGGCACGCAGCCCATGTTCCCGGCAACGGGCTCCAAAATCACGGCAGCCAAATGCGAACCCTGCTCGGAAAACACGGCCCGAACCGCCGCTTCGTCGTTATAAGGTAACACCAGCGTGTCCCGACTGGTGCCTCGCGTGACCCCCGGCGAATCGGGAACCGCCAGCGTCGCGGCGGAACTGCCCGCTGCCACCAGCAGGCTGTCGACATGACCGTGGTAATTGCCCGCGAATTTGACGATCCGCTCGCGGCCCGTGTAGCCCCGCGCCAGCCGGATGGCACTCATCGTCGCTTCGGTCCCCGAATTGACCAGTCGTACTTTTTCGATCGAAGGGACCGCCGCGATGATCAAGTCCGCCAACTCGTTCTCCGCCTCGGTCGGCGCCCCGAAGCTCATCGCTCGTTCCAGCGTTTCATGCACCGCCGCGACCACCTGCGGGGGGCGGTGCCCCAAGATCATCGGGCCCCATGACCCGACATAGTCCACGTAACGGTTCCCGTCGACGTCGTAGAGATAGGCGCCCGCGGCGCGATCCATCACAATAGGATCACCGCCCACGGCACCAAAGGCCCGTGCGGGACTGTTGACCCCGCCGGGAATCCGGTGCTGGGCGTCCGCGAAGATCTGACGACTTTTTTCACGCTGCATGGTGTTCTCCGTGACCCTTCTGCTACAATTCACCGTTCTCCAGCTTCCAAGGAACCCGTAACATGCCGTCACGCTTCCGATTCTGGCTCTGCCTGCTAGTATTACTGACCGCGTGGGTAGGCGGCAAGACCGCAGCGAGCGAGGAACCGACTTCGGGCTGGCTGGCGGGCCGCGCCCGTGCAATCATCACGCCAGAGGAGCCGATGTGGATGGCCGGATACGCCTCACGCGACCGGCCCGCCGAAGGGAAACTGCATGACTTGTGGGCCAAAGTCCTGGTCCTCGAAGATGCCGAACAGCAGCTGGCCGTGCTGGTCACTCTGGACGTGATCGGCACCGCTCGCCCCTTCATGCAAGCGATTCACGGTCGCTTGGCGGAGCAATATGATTTGTCGGCCGACCAGATCGCCTTATGTGCCTCGCACACCCACTCCGGCCCGGCGCTCAAAAACAACCTGTCTCCGCTGCACTATCGGGTGGTGGATCCCGAGCAGCAAGCTCGCATCGAAGCCTACACGTCGCAGCTCGAGCAGCGGATCGTCGAACTGGTGGGAGAGGCTTTGAAATCGCGGGTGCCGGTCCAGTTGAGTTGGGGCAATGGACGTGCCGAATTCGCCGTCAATCGCCGGAATAATCGCCCGGAGCAGGACGTGCCACAGCTGCGAGCCGAAGGACGTTTGCAAGGGCCCTCGGATCACGATGTCCCCGTACTGGCCGTGCACAACCCGCAAGGGAACCTGAAAGCGGTCGTGTTCGGATATGCCTGCCATGCCACCGTGCTGAGCGGCTACGAGTGGTCCGGCGATTACCCGGGCTTCGCCCAGATCGAATTGGAGCAGCGCCATCCCGCGACCCAAGCCATGTTCTGGGCCGGCTGTGGAGCGGATCAGAACCCCTTGCCCCGCCGCTCCGTCGAACTGGCACGCGACTATGGGCGACAGCTGGCCGACGCGGTCCACGCCGTGGTGAACCAGCCCAGAACGTCTGTAGCACCCCGGCTGGTGACCCAATCTCGCGAAGTGGACTTGCCGTTCACCGAACTGCCCTCGCGGGAACAGCTGGAAACCGACCGCCAGTCGACCAATCGTTTCGTGGCCGCGCGGGCTCAACTGCTGCAGGAACAATGGGACCAGCACGGCGGCCTGGCCGACACCTACCCGTATCCCATCCAGACGTGGCAGCTGGGCGAAGAACTCCAGTTCGTGATCCTGGGCGGCGAAGTGGTGGTCGATTTCGCCCTGCGGCTGAAATCCGAATTGCGGCAAACCCGGACCTGGGTGGCCGGGTTCGCCAACGATGTGATGGCCTATATCGCCTCCCGACGCGTGTTGGACGAAGGAGGTTACGAAGGCGCCGGTGCTATGCTCTACTACGGATTACCGACCAGCTGGGCACCTGAAAGTGAAGATCTGATTGTGGACGAAGTCCGCCGACAACTGGACCCGTGAAACACAAAACCAACCGAGCAAACTCACCCTTCTCGGTCGCCAAAGAGAATCAACGGCGGCGACGACGCAGACCCGCACGGTCCAAGAGCGTTTTGTCCATGACCTCCCGAGCCGGTTCTTGATCCGCGGGCGGCGGGCCAATCGCGCCCAAATCGTCCACCGGAGAATAACGCATTTCGAATTTGTGACGCGCAACCGACAACGTATCGTTCGGATCCACCCGCTTTCGCACCGAAACCACCCGAATCCCATTGACCTTCGTCCCGTTGCGGCTGTTGCGATCGACCACGAACCAGTAGCCGTCGTCGGCCATCAACTCGCAGTGCTCGCCCGACACGTTCGCAAATCGCAAGACAATGTCGCAGGTTTCCCGGCGGCCAATCAACAATCTCTTTTTCAACAGGGGAATGGGATCCCCTCCCCCTACAGGAATAAGCTCACCGTACATCTTTGCCCTCCTCGTGTTCGCGCCGACGACTGTTTCAGGTTTTCTCCATGTACACCCCAAAAAGGCAAGACTGCGATTCTGGCAGACCTTAGCTTAATTTACAATGAGGAGCTGTGTCAGGTCAATGAATTCACCTGTTTCGACTCACCAATCCCCTCTTGCGGACTGGTTTGATGCCGGTTGGCGCTATCACGCGTACAGTTTCTACCTGCGTCAGCAATATGGAGCTCGGGTCCAGCGAATCAGTCTGGACGGGGGCATGTCGTGTCCCAATAGAGACGGCAGAGTGGGGTTCGAAGGCTGCATCTTTTGTGATAATCGCAGTTTCAGTCCCAGTCGCCGCATGCCTCAGGCTTCGCTCGCTACGCAATTGGAGGCAGGAATTCGCCAAGTTCGAACGCGTTTTGGTTGTGAACGTTTTGTGGCTTATCTGCAGCCGTCCACAAATACCTACGGATCGGTAACGCAGCTCCGCGAGCTCTATGAGCAGGCGATTTCCCGCCCGGAGATTGTTGCGTTGTCCATCGGCACGCGGCCGGATTGTGTGCCCGAGCCGGTGTTGGATTTGCTCGGCGAGTTTGCCCGGCGGACTAGTTTGACCGTCGAATTCGGGCTCCAGACAATGCACGATCGCTCGCTGACCTGGTTGCGTCGTGGTCATGATTACGGGGCGTTCCTGGATGCGATCCAGCGAGCTCGGGGTCGTGGTTTTCGCCTCGGGGCGCACGTGATTCTGGGTATCCCGAGGGAGACGCGGGAGGACATGCGCGCCACCGCGCGGGAATTGGCGCGGCTGGACCTGGATGCGGTCAAGATCCATAATTTGTATGCTGTGCGAAATACCCCGCTGGAAGAGCTGGTCAACCGGGGAAGTGTTCCGTTGTGGGATCGGCTGGAATTTGTTCACGCGGCCGTCGACTTCCTCGAGTTGCTCCCGCCACGAATGGTGGTGGAACGGGTGGGGGGTACCGCACCGCCAGAATTTTTGGTCGCACCGCGATGGTGCCGGGATCGGCCGGGGCTGCTAACGGCCTTGCGGGCCGAGTTGTTGCGGCGAGACAGTTGGCAGGGAAAGCTCTGGCACTCTTGAAGTCTGCTGTCCCGCTCGGGATAATATAAGTTTCGCGTGAGGAGGAAGGTTTGACGTCCGTGCCCCCGAACCCGCCATCGGATCGCCCCCCCGGCGAGCAGCCGCTTCGCAACGCTCCGCCTCCGCCGCGTCCCGCGGGAAAGAAGGGCACGCCCGAGCAGCCCGTAGTGCCGGCTCCCCCGGTTCCGCAGGGCTCGCCTTCGGGCCAGGCCGGGCGGGAAGCTCCGGTCCGCCCCCCGCCGGCCGTCCCGATGAGCGGTCCGGAACAGCAGGTAGTCGGCCCGGGCCCGCCGTCGCAGGCCGCGTGCTACCGCCCCTCCGCTGGGGACCATCAGCTGAACAGCGGCCGACCAGAACAGCCCCTGCCCGGTCCGGCCGCGAAACCCGGTGCCGACGCCCGGCCCGCACGTTCTCCCTCCGACTCCGCTCCCATCCCCGCTCCCCCGCCGCCAGCGGCTCCCGCCCAAGGTTCCGGACAGCTGCCCTATCCACCTCCGAGCGGCACAGCTGACACGCCGCGTTCGCTTGGCGCCCAGATCCCAGCACCGCACCCGCAAGCAGGGAACTATGACTACCAACCGAGGGGACCGCAGGGGTATCCGCAGATGCCCGCCGGGGCTCCGCTCCCGAGGGCCGGCGGCGGTTACCCGAATTACCCGAATACGGGCTATACGCCTCCACCTGCAGGGTATCCCGCAGCGCCGGGCCCCGGATATCCGTATGCTCATCCGGCAGGCTATCCTCCGATCCCGACGGGCGAATACCCTGTCATGCCCAGCGGCATGCCCGCAGGGTCCGTACCGGCCAACCAACCGCCCCCGGTCCCGCCACCCAGCGTCGTTCCAGGGCCGCAGAGTGCGCCCGCTTCCCAAAATTCACTGCGTGTTGGCGGCGACGGGCAGGCCTTTCCCCTTACCCAACCTGCTTCACGAAGGAGAAGGACCCGCCGTAAGGACGGCTCCTATTTGGCACTGACGTTCTTGATCGGCGCGGCGTTTATCCTGCTGTTGGTGGTGATCCTGGTGATTGTTTCGTTGAACAGCTGATGTCCCGTTCCAGCAAACCGGCGGCGGAACTGCGAGCATACGAAGCGGAAGCCCCGCGACGCCAGACGGTGTATCAGTTGGCTGCGGGGCTGGTGGCGGTGGCCTTGGTCAGTGTTTTGCCGGCGCTGGCCGACGTGCGTGAGCATTTGCAAGCCCTCGAGTCGCCCGGCCTCGCCCCCTGGGCGTCCCTCCTGCTGATGGCAGGTGTCCTCCAACTGGCCTACGCAATGTACCTGGTCCAGATTCCGGACTGGAGTACGGTCTGGGTCGCTTCGTTGGTCTACCTGATCCTGGCCACCGCCTACGCCATGTTCCTGGGCGTGTTCCTCCTGGCCGATGCACACAGCCAGTTCATCGGCTGGATGGGCTTGGTCGATCACGTGTCCAGCGACCGAGCGGTCGGGTGGTGCGTGACGATGCTCTGCCTCTCCTGTTTGCTGGCCTACGCCCTGGGGCGCTACAGCGTCCGCTGGCACCGTGCGGCTTAGAGGTCACGGCAGCTTGCGCTGGTCCAGCCGTTCCCCGGTCGGTACGCGGATGGGGGCGTTCAGACCACCGCCAGCGGCGAAGTCGGCGAACATCGTCTCTCGCAGCTCCTGAATCTTGTCCTGATAACTGGGAACGTCGATCAGGTTGTGCCGCTCGGCCGGATCGTTGACCAGATCGTGAAACGAATCGATGTCCCACACGCCGTGATAGTAGACGTACTTGTACTGCTCGGTGCGGATGGCCAGCAGCGTGGGGGTGGCCGGGAAGTTCCACTCCCAATGGTATTCGTACAGCACGTAATCCCGCCACGGTACCGGCTGGCCCTGCAGCAGCGGGAAGAAGGACTTGCCCGCCATCTCGGCCGTCTCGGGGGCAACCACGTTCATCGCCTCCAGCACCGTCGGGGCGATGTCGATGTTCTGCACCATCTGCTCGACACGCGTGCCCGGCTCGATCAACCCCGGGGCCCAGACCAGCAGGGGGATGCGGATCGACGGCTCGAAGGCCGCCCGCTTGTCGTAAAATCCGTGTTCCCCCATGTGGAACCCGCCGTCGCTCATGTAGATCACCATCGTGCTCTCGGCCAGACCTTGCTCTCGCACCGCCGCGATCACCCGGCCAAGATTCTCGTCGATCGAGTGGATCGACTCGCAGTAGCCATAGTACCACTCCTCAAAGCTGGGCACGGGATCGTCGTCGTAGCGGCCGGTTTCCATGTGGTCAATGCCGTGGATGGAGTAGCGCCGCTCACGCACCCAGCGGGGTTGCGTGCGATAGTTGCGTTCGGTGCGGGCGATCGTGTCGGGATACGGAATCGGTTTGCCCGCGTAACGCCCCTGATGCCGAGCGGCCGGTTGGAACGGATAGTGGGGCGCTTTGAAGGCCAGATGCAGATAAAACGGTCGATCCCGGGGACGCTCCTCCCGCATCCAACGCAGGGCTTCCGTGGTCAGCACGTCGGCGTCGTAGCCCTCGAAGGCCTGCCGCTCGCCGTTGATGTTCAACACGGGATCGAAGTAGACGCCCTGGCCGGGAAAGCTGACCCAGTGATCGAAGCCCGCACGCGGACTGTCGTCATCATGCCCCATATGCCACTTGCCGACCAACGCCGTGGCAGCACCGGCTTGCTGCAGATACTGAGGAAAGAAGACCGTTCCCGGCGGTTCCGGCCGCTGGTTGTCGACGATCCCATGCCGGTGCATGTACTGGCCGGTCAGGATCGAAGCCCGCACGGGCGAGCACAGCGAAGTGGTGACGAAGGCGTTCGCGACATAGGCTCCGTGCTCCGCCAGGTAATCCATCGCGGGCGTCTCCAGCCATTCGGGCGCGCCGGGATGAAAGCTCATAAAATCGTAGCGATGGTCGTCGGACAGCACGAGGATCACATTCCGCACCGCAGGGGCGTCCTGGCCACGCGCCCAGGGCAGCCCACTGCAAAGCGAGTACATCAAAGCCAGGATCGCAATGACCGGACGATTCGTCATCAGAACAAGCTCCTATTATGTTGACGCCCGCGAGGGCCCCAAGAGGATGCGGGCACGCGCGACCCGGCGTCGCCGCCCCAACGTACCGAGCTTAACAGACTGGCCGACAAGAGCAACCCGAGGACCACCCGGCGGCAGCCGGAATCCGCACCCGTCTCCCCCGCAGCTCGTGTCTCCGTGTTCCCAGTTAGAGTCTTACGGGCGTGGGATGTTTCCGCCGCCCCGCGTAACGCCCTTGCGGAACTACGGGTTGCTCGGGCAAACTACGTGGCACAAAATGTACGCAGGCGGCTTTGGCCGCAAAAGAACTTGATTTCATGTCCCAGACGGAGGGCAAATCATGACGGCGTACAAGGGCTACTATAGCGTGATCCAATACTGCCCCGATCTGATGCGGCTGGAAGCGGCGAATATCGGGGTGCTGCTGGACGATCCGGACGCTCGACCAGCTCCAGGAGTTCATCGAGCTGCGCGCCAACCAGTTCCGCTTGACCCCGCCTCGGTCGATTCGCATCGAAGATCCCCAACAGCAGTTGCGACGGTTGTTCGAGCAGTTGGCCGACAGCCGATCGCCGCGGCGCGAACGACAAAAAGCCTCGCCGTCCCCCCCCCCCGAACTCAGAAACCCGATCCCGACACCGCCAGCACATCGCCAAGCCAATTCCCGCTCGCGCCCAAACCCGTCACCAACCATCGCCGTAGAACCACCGTTCCATCTCCCTGCTGAGCCACGGCCCTTTGAGCACCTCGTTCGGTATCCCGCCAAGCCCGCTGCGCCCCAGACTTCCTCCGCGGCTTCATGGGCACCCCCGCGCCCAGCCACAGACCCCTGAAACCGCAAGCACCCCACACCGCCGCGAAAAAAGCCAAAATTTTGCACGCTTGCCGAAAGCTCACGGTTCTGCGAGGGCCGCAAATCACAATTGACGTTACAGAACCATGCCCTGAACACGGGAGTCTCGATGACAGAGGATAAGAAACTCATTATCAGCCGCGTGGAAATGGGAGTCGGGTGGGTGCTCCTTGTACCCAGTCAGGAGGGCCCGCCCGAGCCGGAACAGACGCCCACCCTGTTGCATCGCACCTTGTGCAAGTGGCTCAAACAGAATCCCCACCTGCGCGTGCGTGCCACGGTACCGATCGTCGAGCAGGGCAACACGATGGCGATCCACGTCTGGTTCGACTGACCGCACCGGTAACACACGAGGAATCGTGAACTCCGGCAAGGGCTGCTGGACATCTGATGGCTTTCGCTGTCAGACCTGGCCGTCATCGAACAAGACAGCAGAACTCACCGGGTCGGAATCGGCGATTCGGCGGTGAGTGTGAACACCTGACCTTGTTTGTCGAGGATGCGGTCGTTTTCCAAGGTCAAGATGACTTTGCCCAAGTACTTGGGACGGTCGGGAGTAGCGGGACCAGATGTGCCGCGGGTCTGGGCGATCAGTACTCCATTGACCAACACCGCTTCTTCCAGCATCGTGTGGGAGTGCCCGCCGATGATGACATCCAAAACACCCACGGCTTCGGCCAACTGCTGGTCGGTGCGAAAGCCGATGTGTGTCAGGGCCACGAAGATGTCATGCTCGTCCGCCAGATGCACGTACTGCTCCGCGGTGCGGATCGGATCGTGGGCCCTGACACCTTCCTTTTCTACGGCACGGCCCAGACCTAAGACGGCGATCGTCAAGTCGTTGTCGGTCCGCAAAACCGTGTAAGGCGCGACCGGCGGCAGCAGCTCGGTCGTGATGTCCACGTTCGCAACCAACAAAGGAAACTCAGCCGCACTCAACGCCTGCAGCGTGGCATCCTCCTGATAGTCCATTTCATGGTTGCCCAAGGTCAATACGTCATAGCCGAACCGGTTCATGGCCTCAATGATCTGACGGCTGGCCTGAGCATAGAACTCCTGCGTCGGCTCGGGCCATTGCCGGGAGTGGCGGATGAAGATGTCTCCGGCGTTGACCAGAAACACGTGTTCGTAGCGATCGCGGATGTCTTGAACCACGGCACCGAACGCTTCCTGGTGATTGAAGTCGAAGTGCAGGTCATTGTCATGCAGCAGGACGACCGTGGTCGGGACGGGATAGGTGATTTCCAAGGGCAAGGGGCGTTCCGTGATCCGCAGGCGCCCGGTTCCCGCGGGTCCTTGCAGTTCGAGCAGTTCGCCGATTCCCGGCGGCGTTTCCAGCCGGAACTGCCCCTGCTCGTCGGAGGTAGTCCGTGCCAATTCGGCCCGGCCGCCGGCGTTGTCTCCCCGTGGCCCGAAGACGCGGACTTCGAGCCCGGCCAGCGTCTGCCCTTGGGAATCGACCACCGTGCCCTGGATTTCGGTCGTGCCCCACGCCGGCTGACTCGCCAGCCACAGGGTCATGAGCGCAAGTACCGACAGGAGAGCCACTACTGGCGGGACGTCGCGGCGTGAGGTTGCCAAGTCGAATCGCATGGTGATATCTTTCAGAAATCGCACATGGAAACCGAGCCTGCCCCTGCTTGGCTGTAACCGCAAGCGAAGGGGCATCGGTTTGCTGGGTGAGTTGTCAAGGAGCCGCGGTCCAGCAGGCCACGCGACCATCGGCGGTGGCCAGGAACAGGTTCCCGCCCGCTGCGACCAAGCCATCGAAGACGGGCAAGGCAGGCAGAGGATACTCCGCTCGAGCCGCCCCGTCGGCCGCATTAACGGCCAGGAGACTGGCTCCCAGCTGGCCTTCCCAGGCGGCCAGCGGATCGTCCGTATGGAACACGTCGGGCGGCCCGGCCACGAACAGGGTCTCGCCGGCCAGCACCATGGCGCGGACCATCAGCGGGAATTCGCGTTTCCAGCCGTTGCTGTCCGGCAGTTCGTCACGGACTTGACGCCGCGCCTCCGCCCCGTTTTCGGCCGCCTGGAGGGCCGCGTCCAGCGATTCGGCGAACAGACGATAATGGGTGTGCCGCCGCTCGTTCAAGGGCCAGATTTCGTCCAAAAAAGTCTGCGGCAGGCCCACGTGGCTGCCGTGCCGAGCGTAGACCGTGCGCCCGAAACCGAAGATCGTCTGGCCGTCATGGACCAGCAAGCGGCCCGAAGGCACTTCACCCCCCGCCCGCGGCCAGCCGCCCCAGCCGCTGTGCATCTTGGTGCCGAACATCCAGTACGTACGGTGCCACCAGGTATCGTCCAGGAACCCGGCTGGGCTGAACAGATGCGGCACCCGTTCCTCGAGCGGCTCGCCTTCCAGACTGAAGCGGGCGTGTCGCATGAAGATCGACTCGCCATCCGAGGACAGCACATCGGGCAGCAGGCCCGGCATATCGAAACCGCGTACCGTCTCCTGACGCATGCGCCCCGTCTCCGGATCGCGCAGATCCAACCGCGTTTCGGACAGCAGGCGACCGCTGGCCGGATCCAGCCGGACCAACCGCATCCCGTCATCGACAAAGGCGGATCGGCCGGCGACCGCGTAAGCTACGCCGTTTTGGACCAACACGTTGCCGTGTACCGGCCACACCGATTCCAACTGCTCGCGGACCACGATCCGGCGTTCTTCCGGTGCCGCGCGGAAACGCCACACCAACCGGCCGTCGTCGGCGCGCAGGCAGGTGATCCAGCCGTCGGCCGAACCGAACAGCACCCGGCCCTGCCAGACCGTGGGGGGCGAATCGATTCGGCCGCCCGCGGTGTGACTCCACAACGGACGCCCGTCAGCCGCGTCCAAGGCGTGCAACGTGTGCTGATCGACTTGGGCCACCCAGACCCGGCCGCCGGCCACCACCAGGCTGCTGAGCCGGCCACCCAATTCGGTCGACCAGGCGGGTTGCAAATCCGTGGGAACCGGACGTGCGGCGGCCCCGCTGCGGCCCGCATCGGACCGGAACGTCGGCCAGTCGCCGGCCACCTCCTCTTCGGCAGCGATCGGCTGGTCGTAGGCCGGGCCCTGCTGCAAACGTGCCGCTGGCTGCTGGCCGTCGCCAACGGCCGACTCGCGTCGCGGGGCTAAGGCATTGAATCCGTTCAGCTTGGCCTCGATGAAACAGGCACAGGGATGCGGCGGGGCGTAGATCAGACCATTGGCCGGGACCACGCCGTATTGGCAAGCCCCCCGCACCCAATGATCCGCCGTGGCGACGCCCGATTCGACATCGATCATTTCGATCCCCGAACGCCCCAGCACCAAGAACCGGCTGGTCGCCCGGTTGCGATAGCAGCGATGATGGCTCATCCCCACCCGGAAAAACTCCTGATCCGCCGGACGCTCCCGAACCACCTCGCCCGTGCGGAGATCGCGGCCGACCGTGATGCCCGGCTCGCGCGCCTGGACCAGATAACCGGACCAGACCAGCCCGTCCACGACCAGCACGTCGACCGCCGCATTGTAACCCTCGCGGCAGGGCGTGCTCCACAACCGCTCACCCGAGTCGGCACAGAAGGCGATCAATTCACCCTCCGGTGACTGCCCCCCGCGGCTGGTGATCGCCCAGTCGATCTGGTCGCTTTCCGCCTGCTCCGCCGTCGGACTGGCGTCCCGATCCGCTGACAGGACCACGTTTTCGGCGACCACCAGCGTGGGAGTGGACCAAGCCGGCCGCTGGACACTGATCGGCCGGGCCGCTTCCCAGCGTGTTTCACCCGTCGCCGCGTCCAAGCAGACGATCGCCTGCGGATTCTGGAACAGCACGCGCCCTTCGGCCACAGTCAGAGTGACGGGCAGTATTTCCGCCGTGACCGCACCCGACTTCTCCCAGTGAACCTGGCCGCTTTCGACATCCAGCACGACCAGCCCCCGTTCCCGGGGCGGCGGGATGGCTCCGCGACGCCGAACGATATCCGCCTGATGATCCTGCTGGTAGCTGCCCGTGACCACGTACAACGTGCCGTCCTGGTGCAGAACCTCCAAGGCCCCCGCGGTCGCTTCGTATTCGACCAGCGTCCGGCCGGTCGCCGGGTCCAGGGCGCTCAGCGGTTCCCCGTAGCCCAGGGTGACGAACAACCGATCGTCCGAAACGACCAGACGCCGCGGGAGTTCCAGCGGGCCGCTCCGAAAGCCCCGCAAATGTCCCTCCCAGGCGCCGATCGGACGTTTCCAGATCACCACCCCGCTGAACGCATCCCGGGCAACCAGCTGCCAATCAGGATCCAACGTAGCCAAGGCCGTGGGACCTTCGTCCACCACCGAGTAGACCCGCCGCCCACAGCTGACCATCGCGCTCACACTGGCCAAATGCTCGTGCGAACGAGCCCAGAGCGGATCGCCGATCCATTGCAGATGATCCGGGGGACCGACGACCGTATCGGGCGTCACCGCATTGTTGTCCGGGCCGTACAAATAATGCGTCCAGCAACCGAGTTCGTCCGGGCGCGGTTTCACTCGCCGCTGCCAGTCGCCGTTCTGCCAAATCAGCGCCACGCCTTCGGGAGCCAGCACGCGATCGATTTCCGCCTCGGAGACCGTCTCGCCCTCTGCGATCACCAGCAGATTGACCAGGTTATCGGTATAGGGCAACCGCTCGCCATGCCGCACGTCGATCGTCACGGGCCCGTAACGTCCCAGGCTGCGGACATGCGCGCGGGCGGCGGCCACCGCCTGCTCCTCCCGATCCAAGCCCTGAACCAGCCAACTCGGGTGAGCCTGCAGGTGGGCAGTCACCCGCCCGTCCCCGCAGCCGACATGGACCGCCAATCCGCCCGGCAAGTCGGCGGTTTCCAAGATCCTGGCCGCAGTCGCCGCCGCGGACTCGTCCCCTGCCACGCCCGCTGGCAACGCCAGTGCCACGAGCAGCCCTGCTGCCCAGACCGCCCACAGCCGTCTCCGTCTCGTGTTCGCCGCATACATCGCTGATTCTCCTCCCAGAGCACTCGATCAATTGGTTCTTGCGATTCCTCGGGTCACTGACCCAGACAGATCAACTGGCCCTCGGCCGTGGCCAAATACAACCGCCCGGCCGCTGCCGACAGACCATCAAAAACGGGCGCTGATTCCAGACGCTGGCTGGCCAAGAGGCTCCCGTCCGCCGCCGAAAATACCGCCAGCTCCGCACCCAGGCGGCCAGAAAAACTGGCCAGCGGATCCTCCGGATCCAACACGTCGGGCAGACCGATCGTGAACAAACGCTCGCCCGCCAACACCATCGCCCGCACCCGCAGCGGAATCATCTGCTGCCACTTCGCCGGATGCTGACGCTGGTAACCCGAACCCTTCTCGACTCCCCGACCGCCCCGCCGATGTGCGTCTTGATAAGCCTCCTCCGGCAGCCAGCGGATGATTTCGACCTCTTCATGAGCGTCCAGAATGTCCCGCCATTGCTCGAAAAACGCCGGCGGATGGCCCGGGATCCGCTGACCAAAATCCTCTTTCTCCAGCACCGGCTGGTTGTCGTTGGCGTCGGCAAACAGCAGATAGCCCTGGTCCTCCGGAATGAACAACGGACTCCACAAATGCCGCCGGTAGAAGTACTTGACGGCAAAGGTCGTCGTGTCGTCGAAGACGACCAGTTGCCCGCTCTTGGGTGCATGCTGGGCAAAGTAGAAACCGGGCCAGCGATGGCTGTACATCCAGTACAAGCGATCGAAGCCCGTGTCGTCCAGGAACCCGCCGGTGGCGACCAGATGATTGGCCCCCCTATCCAATTCCCCCAACGGGCTCTCCTGCGTCGTGGGCAAGAGGTTCAGATCGGTATCGAACTTGATCCGCTGCATGTACAGATCCGTCCCGTCGCTGACGAGCAAGTCGGTGAGGGCACCGTCCATGGCGAACGGGGCTCCCATCTCTTCCCAGATGTCCGGCCAGGGCCCTTCCAGATGCCGGTGGTGCAGCAGTTCGCCGCTGCGGGCGTCCAGGGCGTACAGCAGGATCCCGCCGTCCAGGAACGAGGACCGCCCGGCCGCAAAGAACACCCGGCCGTCTTGCACCAGCACGCTGCCGTGCACGGGCCACAGCGATTCCAGCTGTTCGTACGCCACGATCCGCGGGGCCCCAGGCACGGCCGGAAAACGCCAGACCAGCGCGCCGTCGTCCGCTCGCAGGCAGTACACCCACCCGTCGCGACCGCCGAACAGCAGTAGCCCGTCCTCATAGACGGGCGCCGAGTCGATCCGCCCCCCGGCAGTGAAACTCCACACGTCTTCTCCCGTACCGGCATCCAGACAGCGGACGCGGTGCGCGTCCTTCTCGACCACCCACAGCCGATTTCCCACAACCACCGGCTGGGTCCCGGGCCCCGCCAAAGACACTTGCCACTGCGGCTGCAGTTCGAGCGGCACGCTGGTTGCGATCGCGCCGCTGCGTTGCGGATCGCGGCGATACATGGGCCAATCCGCCGCGGTCGCCGCCCCGCCCGCCAACGCCTGACCGT
>SLMF01000240.1 GCA_007133715.1 Planctomycetaceae bacterium | reverse complement strand
TCGACCAGCAGCGGGTCTATGGCTTCGGTCGTAAACCCCAGTTCTTCCGCTGGACGACGCCGATCGAGCATCATTTGTTTGCCGCCGATCCGGTGGCCGAATCGCCCCGCGTGGAAGATCGCCGCGGTCCGCGGGAAACGCGGGTGCGCGTGCCCCGCTCGGCCAGCTTGCATCCGCAGGGCCAGCCGCTGGCCGTGCTGGCCCGGGTGCATGCCGACCATCGCGACGGCGTCGTGCTGGCCCGTGGCGGCAACTCCTGGGGGTATGCCCTCTACCTGCAGGGCGGTCGACCCCATTTCACGGTCCGAGCCGATGGCGAGATCGGCACCGCGGTTGGCCAGCCACGGGTCGACGACCGCTGGGTCCATCTGGCCGGCGTCCTGACGGCTGACGGACAGCTGGAGGTGTATGTCGACGGCCAGCGGGTCGCAAGTGCGGCGGCCCCGGGCATGATCACCGCGGATCCGGCCGAGGCGATGGAGATCGGTGCCGATGACGGGACGGTCGTGGGAACTTATTCCGGGCCCCTGGCCTTTGACGGCAAGATCGCGGAAGTCAACCTCTTCCGGGGAACGGTCACCGGGGCGGAAATCGCCGAACTGGCCGAACCCGACGCGGTACCCAGCGCAGCCGCCGCGGAATGGGTGCTCGGCTACTCCTTCGACGAAGGGGCTCGGGATCGGTCGGGACAGGGGAACGAGGGAGAAATCGAGGGCGCCGTGGGGGTAGACAGTCCGGTGGGTCGGGCGTTGCAGTTTGTCGGCGGCCCGGCTCGTGTGCCCGGTTACCATGTGAACCTGCACTGGACCGAGGACCAGCCGATGTGGGCGCGGGCCCTGGTTTTGTCCGACAACCGGCTGTTCGTCGCGGGACCGCCCGATTTGGTCGATGAAGTCCAAGCTTTTCGCCAGATCCAGTCACCCGAGGTGCAGTCGGAGTTGGCCGAACAAGCGGCCTCGTTCGCCGGCGAGCGGGGCGGGATCTTGCGGGTGGTCGCGGCTGCGGACGGCCAGACGCTCGGCGAACTCCACTTGGAATCGCCCCCCGTTTTCGACGGCATGGCGGCAGCCCAGCAGCGGTTGTATTTGGCCACCCAAGCCGGGCACATCGTGTGCTTTGCCGATGCCGAGAGGGAATAACCCTATCAAGTGGTAAACCACGTGCCGAACCCGATTTGGGACTTGTTGCCAATTTCCCGACCCGCTACCATGCGGGTTGATTGCGACAGACGCCAACGGAGCGGGTGCAAGGAGGCAAGAGCGGTGAGAGTCGGGCGAATTGCCGGGAGCGGGATCGGTGGGGTGCTGGTAGCCGGGCTGATCGGTCTCTCGAGCGGGACGGCGGCCGCGGAGCGGCGGGTGGAACACCTGGTGCGGGCGGCCGCACACTTGGAGCAAGCGGGCTCGGCAGAATTGGCAGCGGCGGTCCGTCAGCAGTTGGAAGCCGAGTGCCCGGCGGCCTTGGTCCGTCTGAGGGAACGGAAACAGGCGGAATGGGAACAGCTGCAGGCGGAGATGGCGCAACTCGAGCAAGTCAGCGGGTCGGGACCTCCCTGGCGGATCCAGGTCCGTTTGTTCCAAGTCGATTGGCAGCGGGTCGAAGCCATGGGCCTGATGCTGGCCAGTTTACGGGATTTCGAAACGCCCGTACCCGATGAAACGGGCCAGTTGGTCGCTTTGCTCGAATCGTTGCAGAAGCAAGGGGCGTTACGAATCCTGGCGGAACCGGCCTTGATGGCCACCCCGGGGCGGGAAGCAACCTATGAATCGGACCCGGATCGGTCGGGGGCTGCGGTCCCGACGGCCCGGTCCGAAGCCGAGTCAGGCTGGGGAACCCGCGTGGTCGGTCGCCTTCACGAGCTGGACGCCGAGCGGATCGAGCTGGAACTGGCGGTTCGACATGACTCGCTGGTTTGGGGGCGGGCGGCCGAGCCGTCGCAGGAGGCGCAACCCCGTGCCGAGCATCTCGGCTTGCGGTTAGAAACCCGAATCGCGTTGGTATGCGGTCAGCCGCTGTTGGTGAGTGGCCTGCAGGCACAGTCGGCCCCCGACCATTCCTGGGGGTTGATTGCGATAGTCCGGGCGGATCGGGCGGATTGAGTTGGCCCATCGGATTCGGGATTTCGAGAGGCCATGGTATCCAGGGCAACTCGCAAAAAATAATCTACCCCGTTCGGCGAGGGTCTTAGTTTACCCCGTTCGGCGAGGGTATTAGTTTACCTCGTTCGGCGAGGGTCTCCGACCCCGCCGAAACCGTCACCCCGTTCGGCGAGGGTCTCCGACCCCGCCGAAACCGTCACCTCGTTCGGCGAGGGTCTCCGACCCCGCCGAAACCGTCACCCCGTTCGGCGAGGGTCTCCGACCCCGCTGAAACCGTCGACCGAAGGTCTCTCGCGATATGGGAGATCCTCGGTCGGCGGGGTGGCTCGGTCAGAGACCGGCCACAGCGATCCCCCGAGAACCTGCGGAAGCGGATGGCCGAGCGGGTTCTCGGGACGCTTTCCATTGCGGCACGCGGGCGAGGCCGCTATGATAAGGGTCTTGGAAATGTACTTCGGGTTGGCGGTGACTTTGTTGGAAAGCGGCAAAATATGGCACGAAAAGAAGAAGCCTTCGAGGTCGAGGGCACGGTAACTCAGGCGCTGGCCAACACCCGGTTCCGCGTCCAGTTGGATACGGGCAACGAGGTGTTGGCGCATGTTGCGGGGAAGATCCGCAAGAATTTCATTCGCATTGTTCCGGGCGACAAGGTACGCGTGGAATTATCGCCTTACGATTTGACCAAGGGTCGCATCATCTACCGCGACCGTTAGTCGGCGATTCGAGTTCGCTGAGAGCCCCGCCTTTTCTCCCGCCTGATTTGTCCGCACTTCACGATTTTTCGTCGTCTCGAAACCCAGCGACTGCCGGGTGGGTATAAGCTTCCGGAGCAGCTTCTTTGCTCCCGGGGTGCGCCGTTCGGGGTGCGCACATGGTTTTCTTTGCAAGCTCAATTTGGAAGGAGCGAAACGTGTCAACTGTCTTGAAACGCGGCATAACTTGGGTCGTTGCGTTGTGTGTGCTAAGCCTGCCCCTCGCCGCACGCGTGGCGCGGGCAGAGAGCCCGGCGCCGGAACCGCTGATCGTCATGTCAGTGGCCAGTACCGATCGGATGCTCGGCGACATCGGCGATTTGATGGAGGCGACAGGCGCCGGCGATATCGGCCGCTTGCTGGTGCTGATGACGGCCCCCTACACGGCGGCTCTCGAGCGGGATCAGCCGGTCGGGATGTATGCTACCCTGCGCGAGGTCGACCAGATGGAAGCCGTGGGTTTCTTGCCGGTTCGCGATCTGCAGATGCTGCTGCGAACCCTGCAGGACCAGCTGGGCACCCCGCGGGATGCTGGGGACGGCGTTCAAGAGTTGGCCGTGGACCAACCGCAAACGGTATTTGTCCGCGAGCAGGACGGGTGGGCGTTTTTCGCGGATCGCAAGGCCCTGCTGATGGATTTGCCCGCCGAACCGGCAGCACTCCTCGGGGATCTGCCGGAGCGTTATACGATGGCCGTGCGGCTGCACGTCCCCGCCATCCCTGCGGAAATCCGTCAGATGGCAATCCAGCAGATCCAGCAGGGGTTCGAAGAAGCCATGCAGGACCAGTTGACCGACGATCTGCAGGTGGAATTCGGCCGACTGGCTTATCAGAGTCAGATCGATACGATCGCAACGTTGATGGACGACGCCGAGAGCCTGACGGTGGGCTGGCGGATCGCGTCGGAAGACCGCTGCCTGCAGATCGAAGTGGCTCTGCAAGCACTGGAAGGTTCCACGGTAGCCCACGAGTTGTCGCGGATCGCAGGGGGCACGCCCACCGATTTCGCCGGGCTCCTCCATCCGGATGCCGCGGCCGCAATTCTGATGACCGCCCCCGCTCTGGATGCCGATGTCCAGCAGTCCCTGGCGATCGGCGCGCTGGTCCGGAACCAAGTCTTGCAGGGGATCCAGGACGATCCGAATCTGAGCGAGCCGGATCGGGCGGAGGCCACCCAGATCATGCACGCCCTGACCGAGTTGGGTGAGCAGACGATCCGGGCGGCGAAGAACGATGCGGGCGCCTGCCTGATCCTGAAACCCGACTCGATCGCGGTGGTGGCCGGCGGCTACATCAGCGATGGAGAAAAGCTGGCCGGGATCGTACAGCGGCTGCACGCACTGGCCCAGCGGTTGGAACCTCGCACGCCGGATGTGCATTTCAATGCGGAAGTCTATCAGGGCGTGACGATGCACACGACGGCCATCCCCCTGCGGGACGCGGATGCCCAGGCGCGCCAGCTACTGGGCGACCCCCTGGACGTAGTGATCGGAACGGGCGCTCGCAGCGTGTATCTGGCGTTCGGCCAGGATGCCGCCGGGGTTCTGAAGGCGGTTGTGGACGCTTCGACCGAGCAGAATGTGCCGCCCGTCCAGGCGTTCTTGGCGCTCGAGTCGATCTTGGAGTTCGCCGCTTCGGTGGATGACAACCCGATCCTGCGTGATGTACTGGATGCCGTGAAGCAATCCGAAGGAGGAGATCGGATCCGCGTCGCCGTGGTGCCGGTGGAGCGGGGCGTGGCCTTCCAATTGAGTGTGGATCAAGCGGTGGGCGCGGCGGTCGGCCAGGGCGTGCGCCTGCTGGCCCCCCTGGTACAGGATCTGATTCCCTAGTGGAAACACTCTTTCAGGGTATTAAGTAAGGAACCTTTGCCCCACGCCCGTCGCCCGAATTTCGGGTGTGGGGTTGCCGTCGGACCCGGGCTATAATGGCAGTTGGATGGGAGCGGCGTGCGGTCAGGAATCCGCACCGCCTGGCGGGAATTCGGGCCCGCCGGGTAGAGATCGGGGTGCCGCTCGCTGTCCTGCTCGCCCGTGGTTGTGGAGATCGACAACCACGAGCTTGGTTCGAAGGATCCACTTATGCCGCAGACCTCTCGTTTTTCCAACATTCGCACCGAGATCGCGGGCATCGCGATCTCGGAGCTGGTAGAACAGTTTGCAACCCCCTTGTACGTCTACGATGCGGCGCAGATTCTGGCGCGGATTGCCGATCTGCGGGCTTTCGATGTGATTCGTTATGCACAGAAAGCCAATTCCAACCTGACGATCCTGGACCTGATCCGTCGCCAGGGCGTGTTGGTCGATGCGGTCAGTGCGGGCGAGATTCGCCGGGCCCTGGCGGCGGGGTACCAACCCGGCGGAACACCCCCTCCCATCGTGTTTACCGCCGATATTTTCGACCGCCCCGCCCGAATGCTCGCTTGGCAACATGACCTTCATGTCAATTGCGGCTCGCCCGAAATGATCGACCAGTGGGGGGCCGTGTCGCCCGGCAGTTCGATCACGCTGCGAATCAATCCGGGGTTCGGACATGGGCCCGGCCAGAAGACCAATACGGGGGGCGAACAATCGAAGCATGGCATCTGGCACGAACAGGTGAACGACGCGTTGGGGCGAGCCCGGCGGTTCGATCTGGAAGTGTCCGGTCTGCACATGCACATCGGTTCGGGCACGGATCTCGACCACCTGGCCCAAGTTTGCGAAGCGATGGAACGCGTGGCACGGCAGGTCGGGCCCTCCGTCACCTCGATCAGTGCGGGCGGCGGCCTACCCGTCCCCTACGACGACCAGCAGGACTACGTCGACCTGGACCGCTATTATCAGTTATGGAACGCGACCCGCCAGCGACTGGAGCAGTGTTTTCAGCACCCGGTATCGCTGGAGATCGAACCGGGCCGCTACCTGGTCGCCGAGAGTGGTTACCTGATTACGGAGATCCGGGCGGTCAAAACGATGGGAAGCAATCGGTTCTATCTGGTCGATGCGGGGTTTCATAACTTGGCGCGGCCGATCCTTTACGGGGCCTACCATCCGATGGCCATCGTGCCCGAAGAAAGCTCGCGGCCACGGCCGGAACAGGAGGTGCTGGTGGGCGGCCCGTTATGCGAGTCCGGTGA
>SLMF01000162.1 GCA_007133715.1 Planctomycetaceae bacterium | reverse complement strand
GCGGCAGGTACAGGAAGAACGGCCGGTCGCGATGCTCCCCGATGAACTCGATCGCGCGTTCCGTATAACGTTTCGTCAGCTTGTTCCGGTCCGGCGGGGCCTCGACCACCCGCTCGTCCTGCATCAACGGTAGCGGCGGCCGCCGTCCGTCCGCCGTCTCCGTCATGTCGTCGCTGTAGGGGATCCCGAAGTAGCTGTCAAAACCGTGCCGGGTGGGAAAGAACGGCGGCTGATCTCCCAGATGCCACTTGCCGATGATCTTGGTGGCATAACCGGCATCGCCGAGGACCTGGGCCATCGTGATTTCGTCGGCCGAGATCCCCTTCTTGTCTCCGGGAAACAGGACCACCCCGCCCTGCCAGCCGACCTGCATCCCGACCCGCCGCGGGTAACACCCGGTCAGCAGACTGGCCCGCGAGGGGGTGCACACGCCGCTGGTCGAATAGAAACTGGTCAGTTTCAATCCCTCCGCGGCCATCCGATCCAGGTTCGGGGTGCGGTTCAATGTCTCCGGGTGGAAACAAGCGACGTCACCATAGCCCAGATTATCCACGAAAATCACAATGAAATTCGGCCGCTCCGCGGCGGGCAGCCGGGACGGTCCCCCCAGCGATACCAGGGCGACGCCCGCCATCAGAAGCCAGATGCCATAAGCTCTGTCCATGGAAAAAATGCCTTGTTCAAAAAAGGTGGATAATTGGAAACCGTCCTACGTGACGCCGGGGCCTGAATCGATCACCGTGTTTCGATCACCAGACGAGAATGGCGCCGTCCCGGGCATGATCCCGCGAAACGGCATACGAGGTGCATTCGTGCAGGAACCGATCGCGGACGGCGCCATCGAGGTACAGGTCTTTGGGAACCCCCGCGGCCCGGGCGATGGCCCGGGATTCCTCCAACCAATGCGGGGCATACTTCTTGGCGATCGCGACGTACGCCGCCGAACGTTCCAGCAGCGTCTCCTCGGAGATGCCCGCGGCAGCCGCTCGTTCCAAATAATCCGCCTGCAGGTCGCGCGCAATGATCTCCCGGTTCAACTCGCCCCAAGCCGTGCCGATCTGCTCGGGAGTCCCGGCCAGCCGGATCATGCCCACCTCGTCCGCTGTCGCCAAAGCGGGCAGCAGGACCAGAACGAACGCGCGTGTCATGGATCGCATCACGGTTCCCCCTTATCCGTCGCTGGCATCGGCCGCCAATTGCTCGGCGACCTGCTCCAGAAAGGCCACCGACTGGGCATGAATCGCCGGTTCGCTGTCGGCGGTGCGTTCCCATTCGATCCCGAAGTAAGGTTTCAGACCCTGCCGCTTCACCTCGGCCAGGATCTCGGCAATCCGGCCCTCGCCCTGCCCCCAGATCACATCCCGGGCCCCGCGGACGCCGAAATCGTCCAGATCCTTCAGATGAAACGTCTTGGTACGCGCGCCAATCCGCGCCAACATCGCGACCGGCTCCAAACCCGAACGGACCCAGTGGCCCGTGTCACAGCAGAAGCCCATCCGTTCCGAACGTCCTTCGAACGCCTTCAAGCCCGTCTCCGGATGCCAATAATGCGACGGCTCCGGATGGTTGTGCAGGCCCAGATCGATGCGGTACTCCTCCGTCAGCTTCTCGATCGTGTCGAACATCCGTTCCGGCGGCTCGCTGACGATGATCTCGTATCCCATGTCGGCCGCGAAATCGAAACATGCTTTGGCCTGGTCCGGGTTGCCCAGGCTGGCGTAGCAGCCCATCAGCTTCACGCCGCAATCCGCCGCCTTGTCCTTCAAAGCCTGCCGTAAGGCGGGCGACAGGCTCGGATCGGGACGGGCGCCGCGGTGTTCCGGACTGAACGGATGCCCCTCCCACACCTCCGCATAACGCAATCCCACCTGAGCGATCCGATCCAAGGACTCGAACAGCGTCAGGCCGCGAAAGGTATAGGTCGAGAACCCCACCCGCCAACCCAACCGGTCGGCATGCGGTGTCCCCTGGACCCACGGTTCCGCCGCCCGAGCCGCAGATGTCGCCCAACCCAGCACCCCGCCGGCCAGACCGCACGCGGCCGCCCCGGCAAAAAACTCCCGTCGTGTTACCGACATATTCGTTCCTCCCTTCATGCGGTTCAAGTCACTTCCCGCAGCCTGCGTGGTGTAACAACAACGAACCTACTCACCACTCACCACTCACCACTCACCACTCACCACTCACTACTCGAACTGCGTGGGCCAGCCGCCGGGCCAGGGCCAGCGGAGTACCTGCAGGCCGGGTATCGCTTCCTGCAACTCCTCGATCGCCTCCTCGCTAACGTCCACCATCGCAAGGTTCAGTCGCTGCAAATTCCGCAAACTCTTCAGTTGGACCAGCCCTTCGTCCGTGATCCCTACCTCCCGCAGATCCAATTCCACCAAGCTCTCGATCCGAGCAATCTCGGCTAAGCCCGCGTCCCCGATCGGCGTCTCGGAGAGCCGCAGATAGGTCAAGTTCGGCAACTGGGCCAGATGCGCCATCCCGGCATCGGTTACCGGCGTGTGTGCCAGACTTAGCCACTCCAAACGCTCCCGATCTGCGAGATGAGCCAAACCGGCGTCATTGGCTTGCGTCTCGGTCAGGTCGATCCGCCGCAGACCCTCGGCCGCCTGAACATGCTGCAGCAAGGCACCGGTGACGGGCGTGTCGCGCAGGAACAGCAACTGCAGATGCGGCAGATCGGCCAGTGCCGTGAAACCCGCGTCCGTGACGCCCGGACAGTGGGCTACCCGCAAACTAGTCAAATCCGCGAAGTGCTCCAAAACCTGTAGCCCTTCATCCGTCAGCGTCGCGGACTGCTCGATCGACAACTCGCCCAAATTCGTCAGGCGGGCCAGGTGCGCCAGACCGCGATCGCCGATCTCCGACGAACGCAAACGGAGCGCGCGCAGTTGGGTCAGCTCCGCGATATGCGCCAGGCCGGCATCGCTGATCGGACAGCCACGGAGATCCAGCAGGCGGAGGTTCTCCAGGGACACCAAATGCGCCAGCCCCGCGTCGCCTACCTGGTTGTCCAACAACTCGAGATACTGCAAGTTCGGCAGCTGAGCAACGGAAGCCATCGCGGTATCCGTCATGGCTGCGGTGTTGCGCAGGTTCAGCCGCTGGAGATCGGAAAACTGAGTCAACCGTGCGATGCCCTCGTCGGTCAGACCGGTGTCCTTGAGACTCAATTCGGTCAACTCGGCCAGAGCGCTCAGATGCTGGACAGCCGCGTCGGTGAGTGCATTGCTGCGAAGTGCCACGCGGCGGAGGTCGGTCAGATCGGCCAGCAGCGAGACGTCGTCATCGTCGGGCGGAATGTCTTCCAGCCGCACGCCGACGATCCGCTGTTCCTCCCGCTGGAGACTTCCGCCCAGTGTTTCCACGCGTTCCACCGCCGCCTCGACCGCCGCCGGATCGGGCGGCCGGGGGGCTTCCAACGAAGGCGTTTCCGGCGACGGGTCGGGCGGAACGGGCGGGGCCGACGTGGCCTCTATCCCCGGCGTCTGTGGCGGGAGGGACGGCTCACATCCGCTCAGCAATCCCAGCACTCCCGTCAATAAACACAACCCGACAACACGCTTCATGACGATAACACCCACCCTTCACGGTATTCCGGGCGACAGGCCTGATCCGCCGCCTCGTGATTGACAATCCGGCCCGCGATCGGATCGTACTCCAACGTCTCTTGCGGGAACAGCGTGGCCACGTTGCCCAGCAGATACCATTCGGTGAACGGGCCGCTGAAGGCGAAATCGCACATCGGCGGCAGACCGCCCTGAATCGCCTCGGTCCATCCGCGGATCCCCGGCCGCCGCAGCGGGCGGGGCAGCGATTCGGGCGGGGCGCCCACGTCCTCGAACTGCTCCGCCGGCAACAATTCCATGTTCGAACTGCCGTGGCCCGTGGTCCGCATCAGACCCTTCGTGCCCACACAGATTTCACAACGCCAGCTGTATTCGTCGCGAAATGTGTCCGCCTTGCCCCAATCCGGATGCTCCTCGAACAACTCGCGAATCGTGGCGATCCAGGCTTCGTCGGAATACGTATAGGTCAAGCGAATCGGCGGGAACTCCTCGCGAGACGGCAGATCCCAGTGAATGATGGCCCAGCGGGGGAAAGTCACCCGGCAGACGCCGTCCGGGCAATCGTCCGAGCACTCGGCCGTCACGCGGATCCGCGGCGGCTCCTGGCCTTGCTTCGGCTCCCATAAACGGCCGATCTTCAAGGCTTTGAATTCGGTGGCGAACAGATGCGGTCCCCAGCCGCCCAGATCGCCGGTGGAGAAGTCCCGCCAAATCCGCCATTCGGGCGTCATCCACACCGGGTGATAGGGACGCGCGGGAGCCGGTCCGACCCACAGGTCCCAGTTCAGTCCGTCCGGCAGTTCGTGTGAGCCCGTGGGAGTCGGGCGGGGACCGCCCACCGCGTGCTGCGTTCGGTGGGCGCCCTGCAGATGCACGGTCTGGATCTCGCCCAGCGTTCCCGCCCGCACATGCTCGACCGCCTGTGCATTGTAACCGCCCTGGTTGCCCATCTGCGTGACCACGCCCGTCTCCTCGGCCAATTCGGTCAGCACGCGCGCTTCGTGGACCGAATGCGTCAGCGGCTTCTCCAGATAGACGTGCTTGCCCAACCGCATCGCGGCGGCTGCGGGACCCGCGTGACTGTGATCCGGCGTGCAGATGATCACCCCGTCAATCTGCGAGTGAATTTTGTCGAACATCACCCGCCAGTCCTCGAACTTGGGTACATCGGGATAGCGTTGGAAGGAAGCGGCCGCACGGCGAGCGTCCACATCGACCATGGCTGCGGTGTTGGAGCCCAGGAACGTCCGGCCACGGCCGCCGGCTCCGATCACCGCACACCGTACCTGTTCGTTGGCCTGATAGCTGCGAGCCGAAGCCGCCGAGCGCAGAACCATCGCCCCGGCTGTTCCCAAAGTGGCCTGCGCCAGAAATCGCCGCCGACTGATCGAATTACCCATGGCAAACTCCTCGAAAACTCGCAAAAAAAACCGCAAGGGAAACCGAACGTTGCTGCCAAACCGGAGAATCCCGAACACGGCCGATCAAGGCAACTTGCCGTGGTTCACACGCCGGACATGCCGAGCGAATCCATCCCTTGTGACTGCACGTGCGAGATCGTTCCAAGAAAATGAACCGCGAACAATCATTCCTAGTTTTACAGGGTTCGCTTCCAGTTACAATCAAAGCGGTGCAAAAAAACAAGTCGCAAAATGCGCAATCTGCACGGATTCCGGTGCGGATTGCCGGATAATCCGAGGGATGCCAGCCAGATCGCCAGAGGGGGTCAGCGTGAGCCAGGCGCGGGGCGCATTGCTGATCGAGACCTCGCTCGGATACGGGCGGGGATTGCTGCGGGGGATCGTGGAATATGCCCGCCATTACGGTCCCTGGGCGTTCTACGTGACTCCCGGCGATCTGGTGCAACGTGTTCCCAAGCTGGTCGAGTGGGGAGCGACGGGCATCATCGCGCGAATTTGGAACCCGCAGGTGGCGCAGGCCATTCTGGATACGGGCCTGCCGGTGATCGCGCTGGATTTGGACCATGACCCTTACCGAGTTTAAGAAGGGCACAAGTTCCCGATTCAGGACATGATGGTCCGCTGCTACCGCAGGGGTCATCGCCTGCGTCGAAAGAGCACGGCCCTTCGGTCAGGATTCGCGTGACCGCAAACGTTGCTGCAGATCCCCTAGAATGGAGGATAGTTCGTCGATCTCCAGCTTGCGCAGCTCGGTGGCAGGGGTCAACGGCTCGCCGAGCAGTTCTTGGAGAAGTTGAATTTTCCCCAGGAATTCGCCTTTTTCCAGGCCTTTTTCCAGGCCTTTTTCCAGGCCCTCTTCTCGGCCCTCTTCTCGGCCCTCTTCTCGGCCCTCTCGCCGCGCGCTGTTCAATCCCCACTGGTAGTCGCGCTGCGCTCTCGAACGCTGGTCGTACATCATCCGATCCTCCGTTTTGCCCGCAAT
>SLMF01000603.1 GCA_007133715.1 Planctomycetaceae bacterium | reverse complement strand
TCCGGTTCCAAGTGGGCAGCCACCGCAAAGCCCAAACGCACACGCATCCCGGTCGAGTATCGCTTCACCGGGGTGTCCAAAAACCGTTCTACCCCGGAAAACTCGACAATCTCCGCAAACTTCCGCTTCACCTCCCGGCGGCCCATCCCCAGAATCGCACCGTTTAAATACACGTTCTCCCGGCCACTCAACTCGGGATGAAAACCCGTACCCACCTCCAATAAACAACCTACCCGGCCCCGGATCTCCGCCCGACCACTCGTGGGCTCCGTAATCTGAGACAAGAGCTTCAACAGCGTGCTCTTGCCCGAACCATTGCGGCCGATCACCCCCAGAATCTCGCCCACCGGCAACTCGAAACTGACGTCCCGAAGAGCCCAAAACTCCTCGGTCTCCACACTGTGAGCTGCGCCATGACGCAGACGATGCAGCGGACCTCGGACCAACTGTGTCAGCAGGGAACGCAGATCATCAGGCCTCGCTCGATTGATTCGATAGACCTTGGACAGAGATTCAGCGCGTATCGCAGGCATAAAACGTGGCAGGGTTAAATGGCAAACTCAAATGATGTCCGCAAACGTGTCTTCTTTACGTCGGAAATAATAGATGCTGGCGGGCAAGGCCAGCACGATCATGGCGGCCGCCACACCCAGTGCCGTCCAATCCATCTCCTGGCCCAGCAGACTGTAGCGAAAACCGGCAATCAAACCGGTCATGGGATTGAACGCCAGCAGCCAGCGATGATGCTCGGGTACAATGCTCGGAGGGTACACCACCGGAGATAACCACATCCAGAGACTGATCACAAAAGGCGCCACCTGTTGGACATCGCGATAGGCTACAAACACCGCAGATAACCAAATGCCAAAAGAGAGCGATGCCAGACAGAGCATCAGCAAGATCAACGGCAAGAGCAGAACCGATGGTCCCAGGGGCACGCCAAAATAAAACATCATCACCAACAAGGCGGCCAGTCCGATCAGCACATCCAGTAACACCGACCCCACCGAAGAGAGAGGCGCTAGCAGCCGGGGAAAGTAGATCTTCGTGATGATGTGATTGTTGGAAACCACGCTGTTGCTGGCGTTCAGCAGCGACCGGCTGAACAACTGCCATGGCAGCAGACCCGAGAACACGAACACCGGGTACGGGATCGCACCGGTCTGCTCCCCCAGGCCCACCCACCGGCCGAACAGGAGGCTGAACACGAGGATCGCTCCCAGCGGCTGGATCAGGGCCCAACCGATGCCAAATACGGACTGCTTGTACCGGATGGTCACATCGCGCCAGACCAGATAGTACAGTAACTCGCGGCGCCACCATAAGTCACGCAGATCCAGCCGCCGCATGCCGCGGCGGTGTTCGATGAGGGTCACGGGGCAAGGAGACGATGAGCCACCCGCATCGTCGGCGGGCGGTAAGACGCCCGCGGTCTCGAAACTGCTCATCAGCAACATGCTTTCTTCAAGCGGATCATTCGACCCAATCCTGACCAGGGAAACGTACGTCGCCGTCTTCTTCCTCGTCTGCCACTTCGGGAGCGTCCGCCCAACGGATCAAACCTCCTCCAAGCAAGGCGAGAAAATACGGAGGCTCCATGGCATCCAGCGATACGAACATGGCACTGACCGCAAAACCCGTTAGCGAGACGATCAGCCCCCGGGCCACATTGTCTGTCCATTCGTCGGGGAACCGCTTGAAGAACCACCGCCACCATAGGAAAACCGCCGTCAATCCGTAAAACCCTACCAAAAAGAACAGACCCGGGAATCCCAGCGAGGCGCCGATCTCTAACCACAGATTATGCGCGCGCAAACCGTGCGACCATCCGTACATCTCCTGGGCGGCAAGCGGCCAGTGATTCGGCCCGACGCCGAAAATGGGAAAACGCTGCATGGCATCCCAACAGTGCTCCCACATCACCAGCCGACTGGCGGCCGAACCATCCAACTCCTCCCGCGCCGCGAAACTCGAGAAAAACCGCTCGCGGACATGGTCGCCAGCCAATTCCAAAGCCAGGAACACCGCCAGTCCGTATAACATAAAATACTTGGCTCGTTTGGGCATCACCACAAGGGTGGCGATCCCCATGGCCGCCACGCCCATCATGCCGCCCCGTGAATCCCCGAACATGGGAGCATGCACCAACATGGCGGCAATCGCAAAACAGAGCAGTTTGCGATACCAGGCTTTTTCTGCGATCCCCAGAAAAAAGGCCAACCCCGCCCCTGTGACCAGACCAATACAGGCACTGTTGTTGTCGACCCCAAAGTAGCCGTAAGTCAACAGCCGTGTTCCCCCTCGCCAATGGTCCAGGTTGGCTTGGTATCCCACAAATCCGATCGACAAGACCAAGACCCAACACAACTGCCGGACCTTTTCCTGCGAATCCATCAAAGTGTAGCCGACCACCAGGGGCAGCAGGATCCTGGTAAACAAATCGGCGTACGCCCAAGCGACTCGCGGATAGGGGGCCAGAGTTCCGCTCAGCAAAATCCAAATCCAAAACCCGATCACACAGTACATCGGCCACCGGGCGGCTCCCAGATTCCAGGTGCCGAAATTCTTGCCCGCCCAGCCGAGCAGCACGCTGATGGCTACGATGCGGCTGTACGGTCCCGGGGCCACGGACCAGAACCAGAGCGTGTCGGGACGGAGCGTGGAAAAACAAATGTAGATCAGCAGACCGTACCACGGATAGGACAGGGAAACGAGTGCCCCCGCCACGGTGAGTCCATAAGTAAATAGGAGACCTTTCATGCGCGCCGGCCGATCGTGGCGGGAATGGGCAAGACTCGCTCAAGCAAACCGCCCAGAGGGGTCGCAAGGGCCCGACCGACACGGTGATGAGGAGCCTTCGCCAAGGAAACTATGGTTTCCCCAACTCCCGTAACAGAACCTCCAAACCCGCCAGACAGTGCTCCCAACCGTGGTGCTGCTCGACGTACGCCCGACCTGCCAACCCCATGCGAGTGCGTTGCTCCGCGTCCGCAACCAAGTCGCAAAGGGTGTGGCTCCACTGCTCGGGCGTGGCAGCGCAGGCCGCCTGCTGGGGAATCTGCACCTGCAGTCCTTCCAGCGCGCCGGGCGACGCCAGCACGGGCTTGCCCATCGCCAACGCTTCTAGCACCTTGTTCTGAATACCACGGGCGATTCGCAACGGCACGATCACCACCAGCGCGGCGGCCAGATGGGGCCGCACGTCGGGTACCTGGCCGACCAGTTCCACACCCGGCAGCCGAGCCAAACGGCGCACGCCGGGACCGGGATGACTCCCTACGATCTCCAACTGCAGGTCTGGGTAACGCGCTCGCACCTGCCCCCAGACATGCTGGCAGAACCAAACGATGCCGTCGATGTTGGCGGGATAGTCCAGGGCACCGACAAACACGATTCGACCCGCCTCGCTGCCACCTGCCCCGCCCGCTGGGGAAACGGTGTGCTCTGAGGAAGCGATCGGTTGGGGCACCGGTCGAAAATACTCCAAGTTGACGCCGTTGGGGATCGCGACAATCCGTGATTTGGCCCCCGCCGTTGTGGCTTTCGTCGCATCTTCGCCAAGCTCCGCGCCGGTCTCCGCGCCCCCGCCCAAAACTTGGCGATACAAGGCCGCTTCCGGCTGACTGACCAGCGTTACCGCGTGGACGCGATCTGCCAGCGCTTTTTCCAAGGCGCGAAGACGGCGGGCTTCCCAGCGGTAAAGCCACCGTTTGCACCCCCGCGCCGATGCCGCGTAATCTACCCATTTCTGACTGTCCACATCGACCAGATCGACCCACACCGGGCAAGGGAACTCCGGCGGCCGCCCGGCTTCCCCACGGGCCGGCTGCAGGCTGTCCACATACGGAACCATGCTGGAACAAAAGACGACGACCGCATCGTACTGCGTGTCCGCCGCCCAAGCGGCTAGTGCGCGTTTCAAGCGGGGGGATCGAAATACTCCTTCCGTGACGCTCCGGCCCGCGGCCAGCGACCAGGCGCCGCGCAGCCAACGCCCCCAGGAATGCAGCGGGGCCCATACGACTCGCTGGCAAAGCAATTCCAGGGCGACGCGGGAACTGTCCGCAAGCGGCTCATGCGTGAGGAACGCTAAATCGACCGCCGCCCGCTGCGCCAGATACTGCAGCAGATGGAATGAACGGATGCGGTAGCCGCGATTCGGCGGGTGGGGAACTCGATGAGCCAGACACAAAACCCGCCACGGCTTACTGGTAGGAAAAACTGGTTGCGCCAAATTCCGGGTTTCCCTCAAGTACATCGCGGATGCGCGCAAAACGAAAACTCTTCAAGAGACGTTCCAACTTGGCTTCGGTTGTCTGCAAGTGCAGGTAATGACGGAAACACGAGACTCGGGAAGCCAGGCGGAGACGGGGTTGCCGCGGATCGACTTCCCAGGGGTGAACGTAGAAGACGAAACCATGGCGGTTCTGCCGGGCAAAACGGGCCAAGCAATAACGGCTCCAGAAAAAGGGGTAGAGTCGGAAGTAGCCGCCACCGCTGGCCGGCAGACGCAACGGACCGAATTGCACGACCGCCGGAGGAAACTCGCATATCGTGCCCGACGGCGTTTCGATCCGATGGATGCTCGTGCGCGCCTGCGGGATGCCGTAGCGATCATGATAAATCGGAAAGATACTGGAATCCACCCGGAAGCCCTCTTCCACCAACACCTCCAGCGCCCACAGCGTCTGACGGTTGATGGAAAACGTCGGTGCCCGATAGCAGCGTACCGCCTGCCCGGTTATTTCGGCCAACACGTCCCGCGAGCGGCGCAGGTCGGCCCGAAAGGCTTCCGGTGTCAAGTGATACACGCGGCGATGCCAATAGCTGTGCGAACCGATCTCGTGGCCCGCTTGGTGAATCTCCCGGACCAGTTGCGAATAGTTTTCGGCCACCCACCCCAAGACAAAAAACGTCCCGCGGACGTCGTGGCGAGCCAACAGGTCTAACAACCGGTGGGTGTTGGCTTCCACGCGGCAGTCGAAAGCGTGCCAGTCCTGACGCGCAATCCGCGACTCGAAAACCGTGGTGTGAAAATAGTCCTCGACATCCACCGTAAACGCTGCCTGCGGCCAGGGAAGCGGTACAACGGAGGGTGCCGAGTCGGGCAACAAGGAAGGTGTCACTTCGGTTTCTTGCACCGCAACCAGCGAGAGATGGGCAATTTGGCAGTCCAACCGCTCCGGCCATTGACGTGGTCGAGCCCCCCCGCTTCGGCATTCGCATCGCGGGAACGGCCCTTCCCATTGGGAGGTATCGCCTCGTGATAGGCTTGCTCGCGAAGAAACTGCGAGCGGCGGCTCTTGAATTCGGATGAGGATGTCGAGTCGCATTCCCCTGGTAAAACCGGCTCACGTGCCGAACGTAGTAGCTCCGGGCCCGTGACGATGCGAACTCCCTCTTCGGAAACCGCCGACGGTGAACAGGGACACGGACTTGGGACTTGGTTCATAACCGTCGCGTGGTCCGGCACCGTCCGATCCAAACGCGTGATCCGCGCCGCAAAATAGCCGCTGATACCCAATAACCGCAGCGAGGTGCAGACCAGCATCCGCAGATCGAGCCAGAATCCGGCAGTCCGAATGTAGTGCAAATCGAGCAACTGCTTGCGCAGAACACTCGCCAAATCCGTATCCGGAGGCAAGTTAATCTGGGCTAATCCGGTGACGCCGGGCAGCACTTTCAGGCGATCCGCATAGTTGGGAATCCGCTCGACCAGCACGGCAACGAATTCCGGCCGCTCGGGACGCGGGCCCACCAAGGCCATCTCACCCCGCAACACGTTGAACAATTGAGGGAGTTCGTCCAAATGGACCTTCCGCAAAAACCAACCCAGCTTGGTGATCCGAGGGTCGTTGACTTGCGTCCACACCGCGCCCGAGCCCGCTTCGGCATCGTGCCGCATCGTGCGGATCTTGAGCATCATGAATTCTTGCCCGTGCTTCCCCACTCGCTTTTGCCGGTAGATGGCAGGCCCGCG
>SLMF01000357.1 GCA_007133715.1 Planctomycetaceae bacterium | reverse complement strand
CGCCGGTGGACTATCTCTGCATCGACGCGGCCAACGGCTATACGCGTTATTTCGTCGACTGGGTCCGGCGGGTGCGTGACGCGCAGCCATCGGCCACGATCATGGCGGGCAACGTCGCCACGCCGGAAATGGTCCAGGAACTACTGATTTCCGGAGCTGCGGACATTGTCAAGATCGGCATCGGGCCGGGCAGCGTCTGTACCACGCGGCTGATGACGGGAGTCGGCTATCCCCAGTTGTCCGCCATTTTGGAGTGTGCCGATGCGGCCCACGGCATGCAGGGGCACGTGTGCGCCGACGGCGGCTGTCGCTTTCCCGGCGATGTGGTCAAAGCCTTTGCGGCCGGTGCCGATTTCGTGATGCTGGGCGGGATGTTGGCCGGGCATGACGAGTGTGCGGCCACCTGGGTTGATCCCGAGGATCGCCAGCAGGGGATGCGGTTTTACGGGATGGCCAGCCGGGAAGCTTTGGAGAAGTATGCGGGCGGTGTCCGCGACTATCGGGCGTGTGAGGGCAAAGAGGCGGTGGTGCCTTATCGGGGCCCGGTACGGGACACGATTCGGGAGATCACCGGCGGGATCCGCAGCGCGTGTGCCTATGTCGGCGCCGCCCGCCTGAAGGACCTCTCCAAATGCGCCACCCTGGTGCTCTGCCACCGCACGCACAACACGTACTTCAATCGCGAATAGGACCGATACGGGTGCTCGGCTACTTCGTGCGGGCGCCGGCGGGGCGCAGCAGCAAGCGACCCGGTCGTCGCCGTCCACTTCCACGCCGCATTGCCCGGCGCTTATTGCTTCGCAAATGCTTGGCAAGTTTGCGGCGGGGTTACGTGGGATGCGAGGCGGCTGGCGATTCCCCGCGCCAGGCGAAGGCGGTTTCGGCGGCGGCCAGAATGTTCTCGGTCGGCACATCGGTTTGCAGGACGTGACAGGGCGCCAGGATATAACCGCCTCCCCGGCCGAGGATCTCGCACCGCCGTTGCACTTCGGCACGTACCTGAGCGACGGTTCCTCGCGGCAGCAGGTACTGGGTGCAAATCCCGCCATGCAGGCACAGTCGGTCGCCGTAGGCTCCTTTCAGCGACTGCGGATCCATGCCGTCGGCCGCCGCTTGGAGCGGGTCCAGGATGTCAACCCCGATCTCGACCAACTCGTCGATCAGCGGGCGGATGGCGCCGCAGGAGTGGAACATGAAGGCAGCCTTGTGGGCATGCGCCAGGTCGACCAATTGCTTCAGGCGAGGTTTGATGAAGGTGCGAAACATCTGGGGGCTGAAGAACAACCCGCGTTGGGTCCCCAGATCGTCGGCGACCCGCAGGATGTCGATGCGGCCGTTGGCTGCGGAGAGCAACCGGTCGAAGTACTCGAGATAGAAACTCGTGAAGCGGTCCATCAACCAGTGGGCCATTTCCGGCTGGACCGCCATATCCATCAACAGGGCATCGATGCCACGGAGGAAGGTGGCGTGTTGGAAGACGCTGGCGCCGCTGGCCAGGAGTGCCATGCCGTCCCAGTCGGCGAGTCCGGCGGCGTACTCGGAGAAATCGAACCAATCGGCGTGCGGCCAGCGATGCTGTTGGTAGTCGTCGATCGTCGTGGCTGCGCCCAACACGAACTGGACGAAACAGTCTTCCGGGCCGGTGGCCGAGGGCATGATCTTTTGTCGCCAGCCCCAGAAGTTTTCGCGGACGCCGTCGCCCAGATCCCGTGAGGCGGGGATCGGGCCCGCATAACGCGGCTCGACCAGGCCGCGGAGATCGACAATGTCACAGTGCAAGCGTTCCAGCAACTGGCGGGGGCCGGTCGTGCCCAGCTCACGGTGCAGACGCGTTTGGACCCAGGGGTTGGCGGGGAAGTCCAGGGGCAACCGATCCGGTTCCGCTCGCCGAATCGCGGTCCAGACGCGTTCCTTGGAATCCATCGTTCACTCCGTAGCGCTGGCGGCTGCGGCGGGGTAGCCGTCGCTCAGTCCGATCGCTTGGAGGGCCTGCTGGAGGCGGGCGACGTGCTCGGCGGTCAGATTCTGCAAAGGGGGCCGCACCGGGCCGCAAGGGATCGCCCACAGACTCATCGTCTGCTTCAATCCGGGCAGTTCTCCCGCCCCGCAGTTCTGGCTGGCTTCGATCATCTGGCAGGCCAGTCGCTGCAGCGTTTCTGCCCGCTCGGTGTGGCCTTGGCGATAGGCTTGGATCAAATCCTGGTACAGCGGGGCGGCGAAGTTATAGGTGCTGCCGATCACCGACATGGCGCCGCGGCGGAGAGCCTGCAACAGCATCTGATCCCGGCCGAAGAGCACGTCGTAATCCGGACCGGCAGCTGCCAGTAGCTGGGCGAATTCGTCCAGATTGTCGTGCGTGTACTTGATGCCCGCCAGATTCGGGATACGCGTGCGAGCTTGGGTTAGGAACTCGGTCATCGGCAAATCGACGCCGGTCAGGGAAGGCAGGTGGTAGAAGTAGAAGGGCAGCCGGGGCGCGGCGGCGGCGATCGCCTCACACCAGGAGACCAGCACGTCGACCGTCGCCGGGCGGAAGAAGCAGGGGGCCATGCTCCCGATCGCCCCCGCTCCCACCTGCTGGGCGTGGGCGGCCAGATCCTGGCAATCGGCCAGGCAGGTATGGCCCACATGCACGATCAGGCGGAATCCGGGCGACACGGCGGCTGCCCAGGCTTCCGCCAACCGCTTGCGCTCGCCGATCGTCAGCGACAGGCCTTCGCCGGTGGTGCCGACCACAAAGGCGCCGACCACGCCCTGCTGCTGCAACCAACGGGCGTAGGCGGGAATCACCTCCAGGGCCAGTTGGCCTTGCCGATCGAACGGGGTGAACGGGGCAGCCACCAACCCTTGGATTCGGGCGTTGGGGGTTTGGGAATTCATGCAGCCTCCTGAGCGGCCTGGTACATGGCCACGATATTCTCGGTAGGGATATCGGCTTGGAAATTGTGGGTGGGTCCGAGAAAAAACCCGCCCCCGGCCGCCATGACTCGGATCAAACCGCGGACGGCCGCGGCCACCGCGGCCGGCGACCCGTGGGGCAACAGCTCCTGTTCGTCCACGCCGCCGGAGAAGCACAAGCGGTCGCCGAATTCGGCCTTCAGTTCCGCCGGAACCATCCCGGTCGCCTTGACTTGCAACGGGTCCAGCACATCGACGCCCGTCGCGATCAGATCGGGAATCAAGGTCCGCACGGCACCGCAGGTGTGCTGGTAGTAAAGCGAACCCGCCGCTTGCGGCACCCGACTCATCGCGAGCAACGTCGGCCGAATGAACTCCCGCCACAGTTCCGGACCGAACAGCAGCCCGCGTTGCGTGCCATAGTCCTCGCCGATGCGGAAGAAGTCGATCCGCTCGCCCGCCACGGCGTAGAACCGTCGAATGAACTCCAAATGGAACGTCAGAATCCGCTCGCTGAGAGCCCGGAAAAAAGCCGGATTGAGCAGCATATCGGACATCGCACGCTCCATGCCGACCAGGAACTGGATCGTGTTCAGAACACCCGGCGACGCCACGCCAGGAGCCGTCATGATCGCATAATCCCGATATCGCTGCAGCTGTTGGTCGAGCACGGAGAAATCGAACCAGTCCACGGTCGGCCAGGGATAATCCGCCAGTGCCGCCGGATCTTCGACGTCCATTAGGGGAAAGGCCACCGGCTCCCATTGGCCGCCATGCCCGGCTTCGATCCAGCTGTATTCGACCCCCCAGATGTCACGCCGATGGCCGGTAGCCGGAACTTCGAGCGGCGGGCCAATGTAGGCCGGTTCGACCCAACGGAAGTCGATCCGGAGATACTCCAACAACGCATCCCGGCTGGCCAATCCCAAGTCGGCACGCAAACGCGCTTCGACCTCCGGGACGTCCCGGTAGAACAGCGGCACGCGATCCGTGGCTTCCCGTGCAAACGCTCGCCGTACCCGTTCACGTGGCAGCATGACTGATCATCCTCATAGGCAAAGAAACCCCGACCGTGCGAGTAAAGTTTCCCAATACTGTCTCAGGAATTGGCGTTGTCAACGGGTGGCCCCCACCGGGAAATGAGGGTGGGCCTTGGTAGCCCATCACGGGCTTGATTCGGTGATCCCGGCGGGCAGGCTGCCTTCACCCGTCAGCTCGCCTTGCAGGAGCCAAGCGAGGTTAAAGCGAGCCAATTGGGCTGCGGAGTACATTCCCTCCGGCCCGCCTTCGAACAGCAGATAGATCCAACCTTGGCTGGCGGTCTCGGGCCGACCGGCTGTCAGGGACGAGTACGCGCTGGGGCCCTCGAATACCCGGCGTTTGACGGGCCACGTCTGGCCGCCATCGAAGCTAGCCCAGACCGTGATGTGAATCCGCTCGTGAGTCGGCGTGTCCGCATTGCTGTACACCAGGATATCGCGGTCGGCGACGGGCAGGCGAACCAGTCCGGCCATCATGCCGAAGTGTCCGTTGTAGTTGGCGCCCCGCCGTTCGGCACCCCGGTAGCGAGCGCCGTCGGGCAGCACGGTGCTGGCTCCCAGATCCTGCCAAGTCTGGCCGCCATCCTGGCTGAAGGCGAAGCGGCGGTGGAAGCAGAAGGGTTCCTCGGGTTCGAAGAAGTGTTTTCGGGAACTATAGTACAAGCGTCCATCGGTCAGTTCGGCGACGGCACCTTCGCCGGTACCCGAGTCGGGGAACGGTCCGCTGGCTTGCCAAGTTTGGCCGCCGTCGTCGCTGTAGATCGCCGTGTTATAGCCCCGCGGCCGCTGGTAGACCCGCGCCGGCCGCAGCAGTCGGCCCGCGTGGGGGCCGTGGCGGAGCGTCAGTCCGGTTTCGCTCATGTGCATCGACGGAATGTTGCCCTGCTCATCCGCCTGAAGACGCACCTCCTGAGGTTGCCAAGTCAGGCCCTGATCCGTGCTGCGGTAGACGGTCAGGGAAGCCGGGGGGTGGCGATCTTCGACAAACACCCACAGGGCCCCGCTGGCTTCGTCCACCAGGGCTCCCCCGCCATGGAAGCCGGGATCGGCGACGACGATCTCGGGGCCCCAACTCGCTCCGCCATCCTCGCTGCGACGGACCTTGTAGCTGTTTCGCCCCCAAGTGGCGATTACCGTGCCGTCCGTCGCTACCACTACATTCGGAAACCGCTCCCCGTCGAAAAGCCTTTGCATCTCGAAACGCGGTTCCTCCAGGAAAGGCTGCAAACACCCCTCGGCCGGCTTGCCCGCTGCAGTCGTTGGCAAGTCGTCACCGGAGGCGGCGTCAGAACGGGAAACCGTTCCCCCCACCGCAATTAGTAATAATACCCCCCAAGTTGCTATAACAGGGAGCCACGTGATGTGCCGGGCTTTACTTCGCAACCATTTCACGGGTCTACTCCCCATATTTGCGAGTTTCTTTGCATCTGCACTGTAGGCGAACTTCGGCACCGCGGTGCCGCCGACCTCAACGAGCCAGCGTGCGAGCAACCCTTGCCGGCAACGGTGAATTGTACCTGTGGCGAAAACCGTGTCAACGAAATAAAACCCCACGTGCAGTCTATATGCGGTTGGTCGGTGGGGCTGGTCAGGGGAAAGGGGACACCCAGCTTTCGCTTAGAGACGGTTCGTTTGGTACATTGAAAGACGCTAATAGGACGTATTTTCTGGCTGAATACCCCACTTTAGTCACATGGTTTTTCCCTGTGCGCGTCAGTTCCACGGCTGGAAGCCGTATGCGGCGAGGCGGGACAGGAGACAGCCAGCTTTTCGCACCGGAGTGAGCTTGGGGATAGCCGTGTGCTTGAAGGCGGCTACTTATTCGAAAGCGAGCCCCTTCGGCGGGTACAAGTTCTCCCCGGGAGTGCTGACGCAAGCTCAAGCTGGGTGTCCCTTTCTTCCATTGGTCATTCATGGTTGTAAGTTCGTAGGGTAACGGGGACTCCCCGCGTGCGTTTTTTTGGCCAACGGCCATACACATCGTAGCCTGGGGCAACGCCCCAGGAATCGGTGGTTTTCACGTGATCGGTTGGCCGAAGGCCAT
>SLMF01000123.1 GCA_007133715.1 Planctomycetaceae bacterium | reverse complement strand
GCACGTTCTACTACGCGATCAGCGGCAAAGTTCCCTTTCCGGGGGGCACTACCAAGGAGAAAGCACGGCGGCATTTGGAGGAAACGCCCTGGCATCCGCGGCGGTTCAACCCGGAGGTCAGTGAAGAGTTTGTCGAGATCATCGCGGATATGATGGAGAAGAATCCGCGTAAGCGAATCAGTTCGGCTGCGGAGGTCGTTGCCCGCTTGGACCCCTGGGCTCGTCAATCCGTTCCCTTGCCGCCGCAGCAGTTGACCAAATCACCCTGGATGCCTCCCCCACTACCCACTTCAGAAGAGGGGATGGAGGAGACGCAGGTCAGCAGCGACGTCTACGAAGACGTCGACAGCCGTGTGGGCAGTGCCAGTCAGGTATCTCAGGCGACGGCTGCGATTCTGTCGGGCAAGCAGGAAACGCACCGGATTCGGCGAGTTGTGCCGCCACCGCTGCATAGCCACACGAGGCCTGATCGCGGGGAGCGTCTGCGGTTGATCTCGGTCCTGGCGATTGCCATTCCGTTATCGATGCTGGCGGGCAGTCTCTTGACGCTGCTGATCAGTGAGTTTTTGCGGCTTCGGTAACCGGTGACGATCAGGTCGAGTTCGCGGGGACTTGACGGCGAAACGGGGTCTGATACCACGCCGTTGCTGTTAAATGGGGTTGTCTTTACCGGCCCGGATCCTGCCCGATCAAGCTGCTGAGTCAGGTCGACCGATGTAGGAAGCATGCCCGTTCGCCATACGCCTCGGGTCATTCGGGGTGACGACGGAACGATGGCGATTTGGAAACGAATTCCTTCCAGCACAGCGGCTGCTCATGCTTCGACCACGTGATCGCCATCGGATTGGTCTGCCGCGCCTTGGGGCGCTGCTCGTGTTTCTCACTCTGGCTTTGGCCGTTGGGGGACACTTGAGTTGGGCGGACGGGCAGCTTTCTCCGCGACACACGCCGGTGGTCCGGGCGGTCCAGCAGGCGCGGCCCTCGGTGGTGAACATCCAAGGCCGGAAGACGGTGCGTTCCGACACGCCCGATCCGCACGGGGTGGATCCTTTTCGCCAAGTGAACGGGATGGGCACGGGGATCATCATCGACGATCGCGGCTATATTTTGACGAATTATCACGTCGTGGAGAACGTCGACCGGATCCAGGTCACCTTAGCGGATCGGCGCGAGTTTGTGGCCGAATTCATTGCACACGACCCGGCCACCGACTTGGCGATCATCAAGATCGAGGACAGTCGTCCTTTAACGGTGATTCGCTTCGGGATTTCCAGCGATTTGATGCCGGGCGAGCCGGTAATCGCGGTGGGCAACGCATTCGGTTATGAGCACACGGTGACCTGCGGGATCATCAGTGCTTTGCACCGGGAAGTGCAGGTCAGCGCGACGCAGGAATACCATGATCTGATCCAGACGGATGCCAGCATCAATCCGGGCAACTCCGGCGGTCCGTTGTTGAACATTGAAGGTGACATGATCGGCATCAATGTTGCCGTTCGGGTGGGGGCTCAGGGGATTGGATTTGCCATTCCGGTGGACGAGGCTTTGGAGATCGCCTCCGAGCTTTTGAACGCGGAGCGGATCGAGCGTTTTCGTCATGGGGTGATTGGCCAGACGCGGGAGCGGGGAGAGGGTCGCGAGTTTGTGGTCACGGGTGTCCAACCGGAGAGTTCGGCCAGTCGCAGCGGTTTGCGGGTGGGCGACGTGGTGCAGGCGGTGGACGCTCACCCCATTCGCCGCCGTTTGGACTTTGAACGGGCCCTGTTGGGGCGTTCGGCCAGTTCGCCCCTCCCGTTGACGATTGCCCGCGATGGGCAGGTTCGCCAAGTGGAATTGGAGCTGTCACCAAGCGCCGAAGGCGAGCGGTTCGAGCAATTGACCTGGACGGTGGTAGGTTTGCGTCTGCGGGCGATGAGTGACGCGGAATTCCGCCAGCTGCGATCTCGCTACCGTGGCGGGATGCGGATCACGGCGGTGCGGTCCGACAGCGTGGCTTGGCGCCAAGGCATTCGCTCGGGGGACATCTTGGTCGGCATGCATGTGTGGGAAACCCTGTCTCCCGAGAACGTGCGGTACATTCTGAACCACGCGGAATTGGAGAGTTTCCAGCCGTTGAAGTTTTTCATCCTGCGGGGTGAAGAAACGTTGTACGGCCACCTGCCCCTCGATGCGGGGCAAGTGCTGCAGGCGGCCCGTCGGAGCCAGGCACGCGGTTGAGTCGGGCCGGGAGCGCAGCTCGCGCGAGTTTGAGGAGTTCTCTGTGGAATCCGAGTTCCTCTCCTGGCTGCGGGATCGGTTGCCGGAACACCCGCGAGTGCGTTTAGGAGCGGGCGACGATGCGGCCGTGGTGAACTGGCCGACCGACTCGGGGTGTGTGCTGACCACCGACTTGTTGAGCGAGGGCACCGACTTCGAATCGCCTCCCGAGGACTGGCGGCGAGTCGGTCGCAAGGCCTTGGCCATGAATCTGAGCGATCTGGCCGCGATGGCCGCCCAACCGGTCGCTGCCCTGGTCTCCGTGCTGCTGCCACGTACCGGCGGTCTGGCGATCGCTCAACAGTTGTTCGAGGGCATGAAGCCCTTGGTCTCCCGCTTCGATATCCCGATCGCGGGGGGGGACACCAATTCCTGGGAGGGACCGGCGGTAGTCAGCGTCACGGCGGTGGGCCAAACGACGGAACACGGGATCTGGCGGCGCAGCGGAGCTCGGCCCGATGATCGCGTCTTGGTGACGGGCAGTCTGGGCGGCAGTATTCTGGGGCATCATTTCGACTTCCTGCCACGGGTGCACGAGGCGCTGCTGTTGAACGCTCGGTATCGCATCCACGCCGCGACCGACATCAGCGACGGTTTGAGTCTGGACTTGGCGAATATCCTGGTGGCCAGCGGGGTGGGAGCCGTGTTGGACACGGCCTGCATCCCGATTTCCGCGGCCGCTAGCGAGCTGGCCCGCACCGCCGGCGGCAGTCCTCGGGAACACGCGTTGGGGGATGGAGAGGATTTCGAGCTGATTCTGATCGTTCCGCCCGGCGAAGCGGCGCGGCTGCTGCGTGATCAGCCGTTGGAGGTGTCGCTGACCGATATCGGGCGTGTGATTGGCGAACCCGGTCTGTGGGAACACCGGGCGGACGGAGGCCGAACGCCGCTGGAACCCCGCGGCTATCGTCACTAAATGCCGTTGTCCATCCGGTCATCTCCGGCGTGGAGCGGGTCACCTATTCTGTTCGGCCGGGTTTTATTTCCGCCGAACCCTGATCCCGGCTTTCTTTCCTGATCCGGCGACGGGACAATGGAAGGCGAGAGGTGTGTCGGCCTCGAGGGGCCGGTACGGTTCTGAGCCGGCGTGGTTTGGTTTTTGCCGAATCCCGAGGCATTCAAGCGGGGAGGCCAGCAGGATGATCGATCGAATCAGTCGGCTGGCCTCGGCGCGCGGGTTGGGAGCTGTAGCCGGCGTTTTCTGCCGCAGCATCCCGCACCCGGCCGTGGAAAGATACGTTTCCGTTTTGTCCCTTTAGAAAAGGAAGAGAGAATGCCGGTTCCACAAGACAGCCCGTCGCGCATCTCGCGCCGCACGTTCGTATTGGGGTCCGCTACGGCGGGCGCGGCGGTCGGCACCCTGCCCCTGGCGCGTTCGGCCCACGCGGCGGGCAACGACCTGATCCGGGTCGGGCTGGTCGGATGCGGGGGCCGCGGAACAGGAGCCGCCGCGCAAGCCATGCGGGCCGATCCCGGAGTCCGGCTGGTGGCCATGGCGGACGTGTTCGCCAGCCGAGTCGCCACGCGACGCAACGCGCTGAACGCCCAGCATCCCGACCAGATGGCCGTGGACGATGACCATTGCTTCGTCGGAGTGGATGCTTACAAACAGGTCGTCGAAGCCTCCGACGTGGTGCTGATCGCCAACGCCGCCAAATTCCACCCGATCCAGATGGTGACGGCGTTGGAAGCTGGCAAGCACGTGTTCGTGGAGAAACCGCATGCCATCGACCCGGCCGGGATCCGGCAAGCGGCCCGGGCCTGCGAATTGGCCAAACAGCAGAATCTGGGGGTCCTCTCGGGATTGCACAGCCGGTTTCAGGCCAATATTCGCGAGACCGTGCGCCGCATCCACGACGGCCAGATCGGCCAAATCGTGGCCATCGAAGAGAACTTTCTCCGCGCGCCCTACGGCAACACCCGCCGCTCGCCCGAGATGACCGAACTGGAAAATCAGTATGCCAATCAGTATCGATTCTCCTGGCTCTGTGGCGATGACGTGACGCAATCGCTGGTCCATAATCTGGATCGCGCCACCTGGGCCCTGGGCGAAACCCCGCCCCTCCGCTGTCATGGCCTGGGCGGACGGTCGGGTGCCCAGAATCTGTTGGGCGATGTGTTCGATCACCACTCGGTGGTCTACCACTATGCCAATGGCGTGCGGCTGTACGCCCACTGCCGGACCTCGCTGAACTGCTACAACGAGTATTCCAGCATCATCATGGGCACGCAGGGCATCGCCTGGCCGATGGCCGGCCGGATCACCGGCCAGCACGCTTGGGAACACGAAGGCGCGGTCCCTAATCCGCACCAAGCGGAGCAGACCGAGTTCTTCGCTTCGATCCGCGCCGGGAAACCGCTCCACTGCGGCGACTACATGACCCGCAGCACGTTGGTCGCCATCATGGGCCAACTGTCCTGCTACAGTGGCCAGCAGATCACCTGGGAAGCGGCCGAGGCATCCGACTACAGCCTGCCCCCTGCGGTCGAGGACTGCACCTGGGACATGGACCCGCCCACGCAGCCCGACGAAAATGGAGTCTATCCCGTGTGCGCCGTACCCGGGTTCACCACGAACATCTAAGGGTCTGCTCCACGGTGATTGCGGGCGGCCGAGCGGGCGGCAACCCTCCCCGCTCGCCCGCCGGCCACGCCTCCTACAACCGAACAGGGGAATTCTTCACGCTGCCTCGCCGCGCTGGGTAGGGAAGCTGTACCCCGCTGGAGACGTGCGTTTTCTGAAATAGGGACAAATCTGCGGTAATTCCAGACTAGTCAGACCAGCCATCGGGAAGTAAGCTAGTCCATCGAGGTAATCTTTAAGAGAGTCAGTTTTCCAAACACGAGGGACGGGATCAATGAGACGCATTTTGGGGGCCTGGGGAGAAGCGGCAGATCGGCTGCTGTGGCTGGCGTGTTTGATGGTCTGTTTGTTGGGCACGGGCCCGGCATTTGGGGAAAACGGCGACCCTCCGGACGAACCTGCCGCGGAAGAGACGGTCGAGGAAACTGCGTCGGACGACTCGGCAGACGCCCCCGACGTGCCGTCCACGGCCACCGTCCAAAGGGAGACGATCCGGATTCGAATGGAATTGGATGGCCAGGTAGAAGCAGTCCAGCAGCACGAGATCACCCTCCGTCCGGAGGAATGGACAACCGCCAGTAACTGGGTGATTCAGCGAGCGATCGCGCACGGGTCCGCGGTGAATCCGGGCGATGTGCTGATCGAATTCGACACGACGAAACTGGATCGGGCGATCCAGGATTTGCGGGCCGAGCTGGAGCAAGGTGCATTGAGTCTGCAGCAGTCGGAATTCCAGCTGAAGACTTTGGAAGAGACCACGCCTCTGGATCTGGAGGTCCGGCGTCGCGCGCTGGCGATGGCCGAGGAGGACGAGGCTCATTTTTTCGAGCGGCAGCGGCCGATGAATTTGCGGCAGACCGAATTCTCCCTCCGCTCGTCGCAGAACAGCCTCGAGTACGCCCAAGAGGAGTTGGCGCAACTGAAGAGGATGTATGAAGCCGACGATTTGGTCGAGGAGACCGAGGCGATTGTCTTGCGACGGGCGAAGAACAGCGTCGCATCGGCCCAGATGAATTTCGATGCGGCTCAACTGCGACACGACTTTGCGATGGAGTTCACGCACCCGCGGGAGGTCAAACGGGTGCGGGAGAGCACGGTTCGGCAGCGTCTGGAGACGCAGTTGGCCGAAGCCACGTTGCCTTTGGCGTTGG
>SLMF01000291.1 GCA_007133715.1 Planctomycetaceae bacterium | reverse complement strand
TCTTTCTCGCTGCGCGCTCCTTGTCGCCAGTCTGCAGCTGGCTACCCTTTCGGGGTGCGCGACGGTCACGACTGGCAGCAGCCAGTGGGAGATCCTGAACGCGGGCGATCTCACTCGAGTGTTGACCCCGTCGAACCATCGGAATTGGCTCCCCTCACTGGCGGTGCTTCCTTATGCCGAGTTTCACAACGGGCAGGTCACGGTCCGCAACATCCGGCATTGCAAGTATCTGACGGAAGAGGATTACATCGTCCGCCATTACGACAAGACCTTCGATTTGGACCGATTGGAGGCGGTGGATTTCATGGTGGTGCCGTTCGCCGAGATGCCGAGTCTGGCACATACGATGCTCAGTTTCGGATTCGGGGAACAAGGCTATCTGGCGGTTTCGGTCGAAGCGCGTCTGCAAGAGGGCCAGAGTTATTCACCTATTCGAGGGATGATGCGGCAGTACGAAATCATGTATGTACTGGCGGACGAACGCGATGTGATCCCGCTGCGAACCCAACATCGGCAGGCGGACGTCTACGTTTACCGGACGCGTGCCAATTCGGAGCAGGCCCGGATGCTGCTGTTGGACGTTTTGGCCCGGGTGAACCAATTGGCGGTCGAGCCGGAGTTTTACGACACGCTGACGAACAACTGCACGACCAACATTGTGCAGCATGTCAACCGGGTGTTTCCCAGCCGGGTGCCGATGCATATGGGTGTGCTTTTACCTGGTTATGCGGACCGGTTGGCCTATGATTTAGGTCTTCTGGAGGGTGCGGAGACATTCCGTCAGTTGCGTGAGCGGGCGCATGTGAACGAAGCGGCGAGGCGTTATGCGGGCACCCCGGACTTTTCGGAGAGAATTCGCCGGTGAATGCGGCTGGGCGGGGAGGACAAACGGGTTCTAACGGCCTATAACGCAACGGACGGCATTCGATCACGAAATTCGGGAGCGCCTCATGATGGGACCCGCCACACAATTGCTTGCGGGATGGCTGGCGACCGCCACGCTGATGACCCTGTTGTGGTTCATCCAACGTCGTACGGGAAACGCGGGCATCGTGGACGCGGGCTGGTCGGCCGCGATCGGTGGGATGGGAATTTTTTTCGCGGTCACCTCCCAGGGTGATCCCGTGCGGCGAACGGTGGTCGCGCTGCTGATCGGCATCTGGTCCGCACGGCTGGCGGGCTACCTGCTGCGGGACCGCGTGATCGGCCAGCCGGAAGAAGGCCGCTATCGGACCTTGCGGGAGCAGTGGGGTCCGCAGGCCCAGCGAAGATTGTTCCGGTTTTTCCAGCTGCAGGCGGCGGCCGCCGTGTTCTTTGCCGTGCCCGTGTTGGTCGTCGCTCAGAATCCGCTGCCGAGTTGGACGGTGGGAGACCTGCTCGGAATCTTGCTGTGGGGGGTCAGCGTCGGCAACACGATCCTGGCCGACCGCCAACTGGCCCGCTTCAAACGGCGGCCGGAAGGTCGGGAGCGGACATGTCGCGAGGGCTGGTGGCGGTACTCGCGACATCCAAACTACTTCTTCGAATGGCTCCATTGGTGGTCCTACGTTGCCTTGGCAATGGGTTCCCCGTTCTGGTGGGTGACCGTGCTGGCGCCTGCTGCCATGCTGTACGTCCTGATTTGGGTTACAGGCATCCCGCCGACCGAAGCCCAAGCGGTTGCTCGACGCGGCGAGGACTATCGCCGATATCAGCGCACAACCTCTGCTTTTGTACCTTGGTTTCCCAGGAAAGGTGGCGATGCAGATGCTGATTGACTGGGCGGAACGCGGTTGGCTGCCCGACGGGCTGATCGAGTGCTGTCGGTCGAGATGTTCGAACATGTGCGCAATCACGAGCAGCTGTTGCGGCGGATCGCGAGTTGGTTGAAGCCGGCCGGTGTCGGGCATCCACTGCGCGCGGACACGGGAAGCGTGGCTGGCCCAGTGCGATGCGGGGCGAGCGGAGTTGCTGCCGTTGTTTTCGATGGCAGCATGCTGGCAAATCGTGTCCATTTTCGCATCAGGCAGCCAGTCATTCTAAGAAACCACATCATTTGGGAGCAAAGACCCCGAGAATTGAGCAAGCTGTCAGATCTTGCCCCAACCGGCGCTTGCCGCCCCATTTTACCAAACCGCCGCTGCAAGGGACGGGAACCCGACGTTCGCCCAATGTTTTGTCTGGGGAAACATCGGGTTCTGCCGACCACCACACTTGCCGAACGCCCACCTTTTTCAAGGAGTAGAAGTCGAGAGAATGGCCGCCCTGGGCAGGTACTCGTGTGCGGGCCCTCGTCCCGCTTGGGATTTTCTGTTCCGCAGGCGAAGAAACCAGTTGCGTCCCCATTTCGATCCCCGGTCTACCTGTCCCTCCCCCGGCACTGCACCTTGCCGTTTTCCATCGCGAGGAACAGCCGTCCGTTGGCGACGATCATCCCGTCGAAGACAGGCGGAGAGTCGAGGTCGATCTGTTCCTTCAGCTCGCCATTTTCTTTGGAAAGGGCGATCAGGAGGCCGCCGTGACGGCCGGCCAGCGCCTCGGCCTGCTTTTCCATCTTCTTGCGAGTTTGGGCGTCCTCGAACCGGATTCCCGGCTGGGTTTCATCGAGCAGGTCCGGCGGGCCAGCGGCAAACAGGGTCTCGCCGGCCAGGACCAGGCCCCTGGCCAGCAAACCCGGGGCGTTCTTGCTCCAAATCAGAGCCTGCTCCCAGTTTCCGGCTTTCGCCCTTGCAAACAGGCGGTATTCCAGGGGGGTGGTCCAGTTAAAGTATCTCTGCTGGCGGCCGAAGCCATAAACGTTCGTCTCGTCGCAAACCAGGATGCGACCGGCCGGCCTGGTTGCGCCGGTCCGATAATAACTGTGCCGGTGGCCGTAGGTGTCGTGGAACACCCAGTAGGAGCGGTGCATCCAGGAGTCGTCCAGGAAACCGTAGGAGGAAAAGAGGTGCGGGTGGGCCTCTCTCGGAAGCTGGTTCCCTTCGGTACGGCCGCGGAGTCCGTAGCGGAACATCGGTTCTTCCGGCAGCAGTTTCTTCCGGATTGTATCGCCTTCCAGCCGGATGACCCCGGCTCGCATAAAGATGCGATCCTCCGAAGCCGACAGCACGTCGGGCAGGCCCACCAGGCGTTTCTCTTCGGCACCGGTCAACACACCGCCGTCCGGTGCCCTGCCGTCGAACGTGGCGCGGGAGAGCACTTCGCCCGTTTCGGGCTGCAAACGGAAGATGTGCAAGCCACCGTCGAGAAACTCCGATCGGCCGGCGACGAACCAGGCCTCGCCGTCGCGAATCAGAATGCTCCCGTGGACCGGCCACACCGACTCGACCTGTTCCTGCGCCATCAGGCGGCGGTCTTCCGCCACGGGGCGGAAGCGCCAGACGAGCGTGCCGTCCGAAGCGCGCAGGCAATAGACACAGCCCTCCCGGCTGCCGAACAGGACCATCCCCTTGTAGATGGTCGGAGGCGAGTCGATGCGGCCTTCCGCGGTGAAGTTCCACAGTTCCCGGCCCGTGTCTTCCTCGAAGACATGCAACCTGTGCTGATCGACGGCGGCCACGTAGACCCTGCCGCCGGCCACCACCGGGGCGCTCGGCTTGCCGCCAATGTCGGCCTCCCACACCGTCTCCAGCGACGCCGGTGCCGGGCAGGACGCCACACCGCAACGGGCCGCATCGTGGCGATAGGTCGGCCAGTCGCCCGGCTTTTCCCTCGCCGGCGCTTCGACCCTGCCGAACGCGGGACCCTCGGTCAGTTCGTGGCGCCTCACGTCCACCTGCGAGCGGCGCAACGCCGGTGCGGCGAGCGCGTTGAAGCCGCTCAGCTTCGTGTCCGCCGAGCAAGCACAGGCGTGCATCGGGGCGTAGAGCAGGCCATTGGCGGGCATGATGCCATAAATGCAGCCGCCCCGAACCCAGTGGTGGATCTTCCAACGCCAGTTCTCCAAATCGACAAACTCGACGCCCTCCTTGGAGGTCAGCAGATACTTGACGGTCGCCTTGGACGGGTGGCAACGGTGGTGGATGAACCACACCGGATCCTCGACGTCCGGCTTCTCATTATGGACCAGTTCGCCCGTCAGCAGATCCACGCCGGCAACCTTGTTTTCTTCAGGCACCCCGTCGGTCAGCCAAGTGGTGAACGGCGCCAGCACCGTTCCGTTGGCAACCAAAAGATCTTCCGGCGATTGATACCCGGACGGATAATGCGCGGTTTCCCAGAGGATTCGTCCGTCCTGCGCGCAAAGCGCCACCATGTTGTCCGTCCTGGCCTTCATGTGCTCTTGGTAGCGTTGCCCGCCGGCAAAAACGATGACCCCCTGATCGACCACCAGGGACGGCATGAATCCCGTGGGGATCCCTTTCTCAAGATCGATGGCGGCGACGGGCTTCGAGGTCCACTGCTCCTGGCCCGTCTGCTTGTCGATGGCGACGATACGATGGCCGTTATGGAAGAACGCCGAGTCGCCGGCGACCGCAAGTGTGCCCGGCAGGATGGTCGCGGAGAGTCGCCAGCGAATCTTACCCGTCCGGGGATCGATCACCACCAATTCACGGTCCCATCCTTTCCAGCGTTCGTTGAACGGATTGCCAGGAGTTCTACGGTTTGCGAAAAGAGGTTTGAGTACCTCCTGCTCCTCTTCGCGGGTCGAACACCTCACCGCGTAAAGCAGACCCTCGTTGAAGAGCAACTCCCAGGTATTTTCCGTGTCCTGGTAGGTTTGCAGGGTTTTTCCGGTCGCCGCGTCGAGCTGCGAAACCGGCGCGTTCAGGCCGAGGGGCAGATACACGTGTTGCGAGGTGGCCACCAGCTTGCGCGGCAATTGCGCCGGCCCGCTCTTCAGCGGAGTGAACCGGGTCCACCAGTCCGGCAGATCCCGCTTCCAGAGCACCACGCCGTTGAATGCGTCCCGTGCAATCAGACGCCACTGGGAGGGAAGGGTGACCGAAGCGGTCGAGCCCTCGTCGAACACCTAAAACAGCCGGGTTTCCGTCGCAACCAAGGCGGTCAAACTGGCGATATGGTCGTGGTGGCGGGCCCAGCGCGGATCGCCGACCCACTGGAGGTGCTCCGGCGGGGCGACGAGCCTGTCGTGGCTGACGGCGTTGCCCGTCGAGTCGTACAGATAGTGCGTCCATACATCCATCGCGTCCGGCCGCGGTTTGACCACCTTCCGCCAACCGTCGCCCTGGCGAAGCAGTGCCACGCCTTGGGGGGCCAGCACGCGCAGGATCTCCGCCTCCGGCACCTGCAACCCTTCTTCCACGACCAGCAGATTGACCAGGTGATCGATGTACGGCAGTTTCTCGCCCTGCCAGTGGTTGATCACCACGGCGCCTGCCAGATTCTCGGCTCGGACGCGGGCCCGGGCGGCGGCCACCTTTTCCGGCGATCGTTCCAGCCCCTGCACGAGCGCGGTGTCCGACGTGCGGAGTTGGACGGTCAATCGGCCGTCGCCGCAACCGGCATGGACGATGATGCCGTGGTTCACGCCGGCCGCATCGATGATCTCTTCAGCAAGCTCCGAGTCCGCAGCGCCGTAGAGGCTTTCCGGTCCGAATAGCGCGGGGGGGAACAGCAAAGCAAGAGCCAATGCCACGACAAGTCTTGAATTGAAGCGGTCAAAACCCATGAAAACACTCCTTCTCTTCCCCTTGTTCGTTCATTCCGGCCGGCGCAGGCGGTTGATCTCCGTAAACACGCAGTGGCCGACGGCTCGCCAAAAACGGTTGTTCAACGTCCGCTGAGAAAGCAGCGTGCCCTCCACCACCTCGCGGATCGGCAGCCCGCGGTATGCATTCCTACGGATGAACTGATAATGGACTGCAAAACGAATGTCAACCGCTCGCACGAGGGTTTTTCGCTGCCACCGTGGCGGGAATTCTCTCAGCGTTTACTTAATAAACGGTGTATTTCTAACCGTCCACCGCCTGCACCGCCAGCCGGTTCCAGGCCTCCATCGATTGCCGCAGATGTACCTCGGCATCGCCGCGAAGACCATAGCACATCAGCCCAATGGGGCCTTCATACCCCAAGC
>SLMF01000321.1 GCA_007133715.1 Planctomycetaceae bacterium | reverse complement strand
TTCCCGCCGTTGACCGACCCCCGGGATTTACGGCGGGCGATCGACGCTCGGGTGGATGCGTTCCTGGCACGTCATGCGGCGCTGCAGGAGACGGGGTCGGGAGACCCTCGCCGAACAAGAGCTCGGGTGGATGCGTTCCTGGCACGTCATGCGGCGCTGCAGGAGAGCTGGTGGGAAGAGGACGAGGAGTTCGCGTGGTGGGACGATTGGCCGTCGTTGCGGGACGAGGCTTATCCCCCGCGTGTCTCGGGTCGGGCTTCCTCCGCCGAAGCGGGGGCGACACAAGGTGCGGCGAGTTCGGTGGTGATGGGGGATGGTTTGGCCATCGCCCTGTCCTATGCGGCGGGCCAGTATCACATCCAGGTTGCGTATCCCACGCCTGAAGGCTCACGGGAGTCGAGCCTGCATGGCGATCGGGCCGAGTTGGAAGCCTGGTTGGCCGGGTTGCCGAAGCCGGTGCGGCGCGTGGTGCGGAGGCAGTTGGAAGGAATGGCGGTAACCGAGCCGGCTCCCGATGCGTCCTCGGAGGACGCCGCAGAACGCCTGCAGTGAGTGCCGGACAGTGCGTGGGGTGAGCTTGCCCTGCGATCTTTGTGTTCCGAAGATCGGAAGAGAAGGAGAACTGAGATGCAACGTACGATGTTTTGTCTGGGATTTGCCGTCTTGCTGATCTGGGGAGGAGAGAGCATGGCCCAGGTCACCGCCCGCAGTTACTCGGACGGTGGCGTGGCGAATGCGCGAGCCAGCGGGGTAGGTCAGACGCGTCTTCATGCGGAGGCGGCGGCCAGCCGCGGTGGGCGAGCGGATGCCCGGATCACGGGCAGCGGTTTGGCGGGGGGTCGTGCCACGGGCAGCAGCATTGCGGTGGCGGATCGTGGCCGGGCGATCAGCCGCGGTCAGAGCGACGCGTACGGGCACGGGGCCCGCTCGCACGTCGAGAGCATCGCGGCGGCCACTCGCGGGGTTGCGATCAGCCGGGGAGATGCCTATGCCGAGGGTCGGGGCGAGGCGATCAGCCGGAGCACGGCGATCGGGCACTATGGTCGGGCCCGGGCGCGGAGCGATGCGGATGCTCGAGGCTACTACGGGGGGCGGTCGCTGGCCGAATCCGAAGCGGTGGCCGATGCTTATCGAGGTCGTTCGTTCAGCAACAGCCGGGTGCAGGCCTATGCCGACCATGGCGGTCGGGCGGTCGGTCGGGGCGAGGCCCTGGGTTTGGGCTGGGGCCGCAGCGCGCGGGCGGGCGTGGAAGTCGACAGCCGAGCCACGTTCGGCGGGCGCAGCCGGGCTGCGGCCAGCCATTTGGACTGGTAAGCCAGCAGCGGCCCGCCGTATTGCCACCGGCCGACCCCTTGACCAGCGCGGGGGTCGGCCGGTTTCGGTTCGGGGACGGCGGCAGTTCGCAGCCAGTCGGACCCGGCGCGGCTTGACGTCCCCGCGCGCCTGGCTTACAACCGAGTGCGTGGGTCGCCAGCTTGGCTTGCACCCCGACTGGGATTCCGTAGTTGAACTGGGAGAAGAAACCGATGAAAAACCGAACGACGCGCCGGGAATTCCTGGCCACGGCCTCTGCCGGTACCGCGCTGGCTTTCACCGCCAACAGCTATGGGCGGATCCGGGGCGCCAACGAACGCATTTCTTTGGGCCTGATCGGCTGTGGCGGGCGCGGGTACGGGGCGTTCATGCCCAATATCCGCAAACACGACCAGGAGCAGAATGTGGAGTTCACGGCGGTCAGCGATCCCTGGCGGCCGCGGCGCGAGCGGGCCGTCGAGCGGTGCCGCGAGTGGTACGGCCGTCCGGCCCGCAGCTTCGTGTCCTATCGCCAGATTATGGAATTGGACGATGTGGACGCGGTGATGATCGCCTCCTGCGACCATCATCACGCGATCCAGTTGGAAGCGGCGGCGGCGGTCGGCAAGGATGCCTATGTGGAAAAGCCCTTGGCCATGGACATGGAATCGCTGATCCGCTGCTGCGATGCCGCAAAAGAGGCCGGGATCGTCGTCCAGAACGGCACGCAAGTCCGCAGCTTTCCCACCAGCACCGGGTGCCGTGATCTGTTCCGCACCGGCCAGTTCGGCAAGGTGTCACGGATCGAGCAGTGCCGAAACAGCACGCGACCCTACTGGTACAGCTGGCTGCAGCGTGCGGAGCCGATCCGCGAGGAGGATGTGGATTGGGAGGAATTCCTGCTGGACCGGCCGATGCGCCCGTTTGATGGCAAGCTCCTGACGGGCTGGTACGGCTACCGCGAGTTTTCCGACGGCCCGCTTTCCAATCTGGGCGTGCACTTCATCGACCTGTACAACTACATTGTCGGGACCACGCTGCCGGTCAGCTGTGTGGCCCAGGGCGGCACGTTTACCTGGAAGGACGAGTACGAATTCACGTGTCCCGACCATTGCCAGGCGTTGTGGACGTATCCGGAAGACTTGCTGGTCAGCTATTCGACCAACTTTGGCAACGGCAGCGGCAACGTCTTGAAGATCTACGGCGAGCAGGGCGTGATGGACTTGACGCGTTGGACTGCGCCCACGTATTCGTCGGCGGGTGCGATCAAGTCCAGCGAGCTTCCGGGGGAAGACCAGCCGGTACCGCCGGTGGACACACCGGATCATTATTTGGACTGGCTGCAGTGTCTGCGTACGCGGGAGGAGTGCAACGCGCCGATCGAAGCCGGTTACCACCACTGTGTCCCGGCGTTGATGGCCATTCGGGCCTTTGACAGCGGGCGGCGGCAGATTTACGATGCCGAAACCCGCGAGATCCGCGACGCGTAATCAGGCCAGTCCGGCCGCCAGGGCACGTTCGACCAAGCCCGTATCGACGTGCCCGTCCACGAACTCGGTGTGCGACAGCAGCCGCCGGTGGAACGGGGCCGTGGTTTCGATGCCTTCCATTTTCAGTTCGTCCAGAGCGCGCAACATGCAGCTGATCGCCTCCGCACGGGTGGCCCGATGCACGATCAGTTTGCCGATCATCGAATCGTAATAGGGCGGAACGGTGTAACCCGCGTAGACATGCGAGTCGAAGCGGACGCCCATGCCGCCGGGGAAGAACACGGAATGGATGCGACCCGGGTTGGGTTGGAAGTTCCGGTCCCATCGCTCGGCGTTGATGCGGCATTCGATGGCGCTGCCGCGTTGGACAATGTCCTGCTGGGTGAAGGGCAAGGGCTGTCCGGCGGCGATGGCGATCTGCGACTGGATCAGATCGATACCGGTGACCATTTCCGTCACGGGATGTTCGACCTGGATCCGCGCGTTGACTTCGATGAAATAGTAGTTGTCTTGCCGGTCGACCACGAACTCGACCGTCCCCGCGTTGGTATAGTTGGCGACCTTGACCAGGCGGACGGCGGCCTCGCACATCGCGGCCCGCGTTTCTTCCGGCAGGTTGGGTGCCGGGCTTTCTTCGATCAGCTTCTGGTGGCGACGTTGGGTGGAGCAGTCACGTTCCCACAGGTGGACCGCATTCCCATGCTGATCGGCCAGCACCTGGACCTCGATGTGCCGGGGCCGTTCGATGTACTTTTCCAGGTAGACACCGGCGTTGCCGAAGGCGGCCTGCGCCTCGTTCTGGGCCTGTGCGAAGCCGGTTTTCAGGGCCAGATCGTTTCCGGCCACCCGCATGCCCTTGCCACCGCCCCCCGCAGTCGCCTTGATCAGCACGGGAAACCCGATTTCGTGGGCCGTGCGGAGCGCCTGCTTGTCGTCTTCCAGCAGACCGGGGCTGCCCGGCACGATCGGCACGTCGGCCTCGCGGGCAATCCGCCGCGCTTGGTTCTTGTCGCCCAGCAACTGCATGGCCTCGGGTGACGGGCCGATGAAGTCGATCATGCAGCTGCGGCAGACCTCGTTGAACTGAGCGTTCTCCGACAGGAAACCGTAACCCGGGTGGATCGCTTCCACGTTGCCCACCTCGGCCGCACTGATCACGCGATCGACCTTCAGATAACTCTGGGCACTCTTGGGAGGCCCGATACAGAACGCCTCGTCCGCCATTTTGACATACGCGGCATCGCGGTCCGCTTCGCTAAACACGACGACCGTTTCGATGCCCAGTTCGCGGCAGGCGCGGATGATGCGGAGCGCGATCTCGCCCCGATTCGCAATCAAGATACGTTTATACATGGAGGATTCCGAGGCGGCCGTTAGTTGCTGGTGTCTACTTTGAACAGCGGTTTCCCGAAATCCACCGCGTCGTCGTCGTTCGCCAAGACCGCGACAATCCGGCCTCGAACCTCCGCAGGGATCTCGTTGAAAACTTTCATGGCTTCGATCACGCACACCGTCTTGTCTTCGTCCACATGATCTCCCACACGGACAAACGGCTCGGATTTGGGATTGGCCCGCGCGTAGAACGTACCGACCATCGGGCTGCGGATGTAGGCGATATTCGCGTCATCAGCCGCCGCCGCTTCGGCCGTTTCCGGGGCCCCCGGAGCGGGCGACATCGCGGGCAAGGGAGGTGGGGCAGCCATCGCAGGGGCCCAACCGCCCGACGGCCCACTCCGGCTGAGCCGGATCCGCTGCTCGTCCTGTTGCAGATCGATTTCGCTCAGGTCGTGCTCTTTCATCAGCTCGACCAAACGGCGGATCCGATCCAGATCGAAAACCTCCCCTCCGGGGGACTGCGATTCGCTCATCTTGATCTCCGGTTAACAAAAGCCGCCGCTGGGCGACCCGACTTGTCTCTCTCTTTCCTCGCCGTCCCCAACGCGAACGCCGAGCGTCTACCTGCCCGCGGTGCCGAGCGGCTAGTGCGTGGCCACGCAATCAGCAAACTCGCGGGACAGCGTACTCAGGACTTCACACCCCGAACGCGTCACGAGGACATCATCCTCGATCCGTACCCCCCCCCAACCAGGCAGATAAATACCCGGTTCGACCGTCACGACCATACCTGCTTTGAGGGGTTTCTTCTGCCCGGCTGCCAATCGAGGCATTTCGTGGACCTGCAGCCCGATCCCGTGCCCCAGACCGTGTCCAAAGCGTTTGCCGTAACCGGCCTGCTCGATCACGCTCCGCGCCGCCGCATCCACTTCTTCCATCGTCACGCCGGGTTTGATAGCGTCGATTCCGGCCTGTTGCGCCCGGAGCACGACGTGGTAGACGGATTCCAATTTCGGCGGGATTCTAGCGGTGACCAGCATCCGCGTCAAGTCGCTTACGTACAGCGATTGGCGGGCTCCCCAATCGACCAACACAAAGTCGCTCTCGCCGATCTGCCGGTCCGAGAGGACGGCGTGCGGGAGTGCCGCTCGAGGTCCGACGCCGACGATGGGGGTAAAGCTACAACCGCTGCCGCCAAAGTTGCGGATCTGCTGTTCGAGAGCTGCCGCGAGATCTTTTTCCGTCTGTTCGGGTCGCAGGGCCGCCCGAATCACTCCAAAGGCTCGCTGGGCCAACTCCACCGCTTCGCGGATCGCCCGCACCTCGTCCCGATCCTTGATTTCCCGTAACTCCTCCACCTCATGCGTGGTCGGAACGAACTCGACACCCTCCAGTTTTTCGCTCAGTTGCTGGTACAGACTGACCGTCATCGAGGCGGCTTCGATTCCCAAGCCGGGGAGTTTCGCTGAACGAACCGCTCGTTGGATGGAATCCAACATCGACACACCCGAGGTGCGAATCGTGGCTTTGACCTCCGGGCATTCCTCGGACAACTGCTGGGTGAACCGCGAATCACTCAGCAGCAGGGTATCGTGATCCGTGATCAGCAAGTAGCTGTCATCGCCCGTGAATCCGGTCAGGTAGGTCACATTGGTGAAATCGGTGACCAGCAGGCCGGGTAGCCTGGCACGGCGAAGTCGGCGGCGCAGCCGTTGGCGACGTCGTTCAAAATCGGGCATCGTTGGCAGTCTTTCGTTACTTCGAGGGGAAGGGGTCTGGGAGACGGCGATTAACGCCGCTCCATGTCACAACTGAGGCCACCGGCCGCGGGAACATACATCGTCTGGGTGTAATCCATCACCATGCGGTGGGCACTGAAACGCCAAGCCAGGCTGCTGATCGAATTCATCAT
>SLMF01000434.1 GCA_007133715.1 Planctomycetaceae bacterium | reverse complement strand
GTTCCATCGGGGTTCATGACCCAGAGATGGTGGAAATCTTCGCGTGAGCGGTCTACGTATTCCCAGCGGGTATAGAGGATCCGCCCGTCGGGCAGAACCCAGGGCGTGTTGTCGTTTTCGATGTTCGACGACAGGGGGCGGAGTTTGCGGCCGTCGCCATCACAGCGGTAGAGCGTGGCGACCTGCGAATGCCAGCAGGGTACGAAGCGGTTGCAGCGGCTGGAGCAGAACACGATCCCGCCGTCGGGCAGGTAGGTCGGTTCGATATCGTCGAAGGGACCGTCGGTCAGTTGGGTCAGCCCCGTCCCATCGGCCTGGATTTCGTACAGATGGAAATAGTGGGTTCCGCCAGGTCGGTAGGAGAACAGGATTTGCTGGCCATCGTAATGGACCTGCGGATCGCGCACGGCGCCGTCGGGATCATCCAGCAGGAGGTTCAGTTCGCCGGTTTCCATATTCCAGCGACAGAGGCGTCCGCGGGAGCCGTAAAGTTTTATGTCGGGGTCGACGACGGAATACCCGAAATTTTCGTACCAGTGTGGCCCTCTCGGCTGGCGGACGGCGAAGATGACTTCACGGGCGGGGGCGGATTGCAGGGCGGGGATCATCGTCAGCCAAGCGGCCAGGCAGATCGCAGCCGTCGCCGCCGGTTTCCGGGAGAGCGGCGGCTGATATTTTGCAGCGGCAAGTTGCATCGTACGTCTCCGAGGGTTTACGGGGTAGGGGGGACCGGCAGAAGTACCCGCGTTCCGGGCATCGGGGGCGGGCGGCGGATGCGGGAGCAAGCTGGCCGCCCGGTGCATGCGGGGCCGGGCAGCGCCGGTTGTCCTCCCAGCGCATCTTGACCGCTGCGAATCTGCGTGTCAAGTCGCAGCGTGCCGAGCGGCGCGGCCGCCGTTGCGGCTCACTCGGCGCGGAGGGCTTCGATGGGTTCCAGGGCCGCAGCACGCGTGGCGGGATAGATACCGAACAGCAGGCCCAACAGGACCGAGAAGAGAAAGGCCCCGGCGGCGGCGGGCCAGGAGACCAGGGCGGGCCAGTAGTCCCAGGCCGCGACGGTCCGGGCGGTGCCCAGCCCGAGTGCCACGCCGATCGCACCGCCGCCGCCCGAGAGCAGGGCGGATTCGATCAGGAACTGGTTGCGGATATCCCGCCGCCGGGCGCCCAGGGCGCGCCGCAAACCGATCTCCGGCGTCCGCTCCCGCACGGAAATCAACATCACGGCCAGGATGCCGACGCCGCCGACCAGCAGGGAGATCCCCGAGACACTGCCGATCAGCAGGGTCATTGCACGGGCCGTTTCGCGTTCGGTGTCCAGCAGCGTCGCCTGGTTCTGGATCGTGAAATCGTCGGGCTGGTCGCCCAGGCGGTGCCGCTGGCGGAGCAGCTCGCGAACCTCCGTTTCCGCTTGGTCCAGCATTTCCGCCGCGCGGGCTTGGATAAAGAGGGTTTGCACATGGTTGACATTCATTACCCGCCGCATCGCGGTTTCCAGGGGGATGATCACCAGGTCGTCTTGATCCACGCCATGGGGGTCGACGCCTTTGGCGGTTGTGAGCCCGATCACTTGGAAGGGCACGCGGCCGATGCGGAAGGATTGGCCGAGAGGCTCGGCGTCGCGGAACAGATTTTCGGCGGCGGTGGGTCCCAACACGGCAACTCGCCGCCGTCCTCGCGCTTCTTCCGCGTCGAAGGCCCGGCCCGCGGCCAGCGAGATCTGGCGGATGGCAAAGCCTTCCGGGGCCAAGCCCAGCACGGTTGTGTTTGCGTGCTCGCCTTCCCAGCGGAGGGCCAAGTTGCGGTCGATGGCCGGGGCGACCCGGGCCACCGACGGACACGACTCGGCAATCGCCGCGGCATCCTCGACCACCAGCGTCGTGACCGTGTCCATCTGCCGCTGACGCCCGGCGATGATCCGGGTCTGGCCGGCACTGACCGTCAGCAGGTTCGTGCCCATCTGGCGGATGCGGTCCAGGATCTGCTCTTCCGCTCCGCGCCCGGCCGCGACCATCAGGATCACGGTGGCCACGCCGACCACAACCCCCAAGACACTCAACAGGGTCCGCAGTTTGTGGGCGGCCAGGATTTCCCAGGACAGGGTCAGACTTTGGGAATAGTTCATCGCAACGCTTCGACCGGATGCAATCGGGCAGCTCGCCGAGCCGGTTGGACACCGAAGAACAGGCCGACCAGCAACGCGAACGCGATCCCCACGGCAAAGGGCTCCCAGGAGAGGATCACGGGCAGGGAGGTCAGTTGCCGGATCGCCAGCGCGACACCGGCTCCCAGGCCGCTGCCCAGCACCATTCCGAGGAACGTGACGCTGAGCGATTCGGTCAGGAACTGGGTGAAGATATCGCCACGTTTGGCGCCCAAGGCGCGGCGCAAGCCGATTTCGGGAGTCCGTTCGGCGACGGAGATCAGCAAGATATTCATCAGCACCACCCCGCCCACAAACAGACTGAGTGCGGCCAGGACCATCAGCAGGATCGAGAGGGTCCGCGAGGTGCCGCGGACGACTTCGGCCACGGCCAGCGGCGAATTGATGCGAAAGTCATCTTCGGCGGGCGGCCTGATCCCATGCCGTCGCCGCATCAGTCCCGTAATGGCCTCCGCCTGCTCCGGCATCCGCCGCGCGTCCGTGGTGATCATGCGGACCGCGCCAATGTGATCGACGTTCAGCACGCGACGCATGGCGGTGGTGATCGGCAGGAGGATACGGTTATCGAAGTCGCCCCCCCCGGTGCCAGCCGAACCCCGCGGTTCCAGCACTCCCGTCACCGTCAGACTGACCTTGTTCACATACAGCCGCTCGCCGATCGGGTCCTCGTCGCCGAACAGCTCGCGTTTGACGGAACTGCCGATCACGCAGACCCGAGCCATGGTGGCCACGTCCTCGTCCGTGATCCCTTCGCCGTCTGCCACATACCAGTCCCAGGCGGCGTGCCATTCCGGTTCGACTCCCCACAGCGTGGCCCGCGTCTGGGCGGAACCGCGGGTCAATTGAGCCCGCGTGGCCCAAGCCTGTGGCGTGACGATCTCCAGACCGGGGATCTGCTCGCGAATGGCCTCCATGTCCGCCAGGGTCAAGGTGGTGATTTGGGCATCCGGAGGCCCGGTGGCCCGGCCGCCGCCGGCGACCAACATCATGGCCCGCGGACCAAAGTTCTCGACCCGCCGCATCACTTGACGCTCCGTGCCCTTGCCGATGGTCATGATCACGGTCAAGGCTGCGATCCCGACCAGGGTGCCCGCCATCATGAAACACGTCCGCAGTTTGTTTGCCCACAGGGCTTCCCAGCCCTCGCCTGCCACATGAAAGAGTCTCATTCGTCAACCTCCTGGACCGAGGTCAGGGTAGCCAGTTCGTGTTCCGCGTCCCGCGGTTTCGCGACCGGACGGTCTTCCGCGATCTGCCCGTCCTCTAAGACGATGACCCGCTCGGCATGCTCGGCCAACTCAAGATCATGCGTCACCAGGATCACCGTCCGCCCGTCGGCATGCAGTTGCTGGAAAATGGCCATCACCTCCGCACCGCTCCGGCGATCCAGATTCCCCGTGGGCTCGTCTGCCAGCAGAACCGCCGGATTGGTGATCAGAGCCCGCGCGATCGCCACCCGCTGCTGCTGGCCGCCCGACAGCTGGTTGGGCCGATAGTCGATCCGATCGTGCAAACCGACCATCTCCAAAGCGGCTTCGGCCATCTCTTCCGCATTCTCCGGATAGTCCTCGGCATAGATCAAGGGCAGCAGCACGTTCTTGCGAGCCGTGGTCCGTTGCAACAGATGAAACTGCTGGAACACAAAACCGATCTTGTGATTCCGCAGTTCGGAGAGCGCCTCGTCCTCGAGCTGGACCATGTCCGTGCCGTCCAAGCGGTAATGGCCGGCCGTCGGTTTGTCCAGGCATCCCAGGATGTTCATCAAGGTGGATTTGCCTGTCCCCGAAGCCCCCATGATGGCCACATACTCGCCAGCTTCGACTTCGAACGAGAGCCCTTGCAGCACCCGCGTGACGACCTCGCCACGGGTATACGTTTTTTCAATCCCCTCCAATTCGATCATGCAGCACCTCGTTTCTTTTCAAAACTCGCTTCCCGGTGGGGGTTCCAACCAGACCGTCTGACCTTCATCCAAACCGCGGAGGACTTCGATCCAGGGGCCATCGGACCAGCCGGTAACAATTTCGCGTTGGACCGCTTCCCCGTCCTCGTCGACCCAGACCACATTCCGGCCGCGTTCCCGCCGCACCGCGCGGGCCGGTATCGCCAGGACATCCGTGCGGGCGTCCAGCAAGATGTTCACACTGGCGGTCATCTCGGGACGCAATTCGCCGGCGTGCGTTTCCGCCAACTGAATCACCACGTCGTAATTGACCACGTTGTCCTGGATCACCGCTTTGGGATGAATGGTTGTCACCCGCCCTTCGAACTCGCGGTCCGGGAACGTGTCGACCGTGAAACGGACTTTCTGACCCAACTGGATCCGGCCGATGTCCACCTCGTCGACAAACGCATGGACCTGCAACCGGTCCAGGTCGATGATGGTGACGAAGGTGGGTGCGTTCAATCCGGCCGCTACCGTTTCACCCGCCTGTGTGGAGACCGAAGCGATCACACCGTCGATGGGTGCCTTGATCGTGGCATAAGACAACTGGACTTGCGTGTTGGCCAAAGCCGACTCGGCCCGCCGCACCTCGGCCGCGGCCTGCCGCACCTCCTCCTGATAACGGGCCGCAGCCAACTCGTGCGCCTTCTCGGCCGAAGCCACTTGGGCCCGCGCAATCGCCAGACGCTCCTCCGCTTGCTCGTAAGCCTGCTGCGAACTGGCTTGCGAGACCTGCAATGTTTGCTCGCGAGCAAACTCCTGCTCGGCATACACCCGACTGGCTTGCCAGCGGGCCAAGTCCAACTGGGCCTGTTCGATTTCTTTGGGCCACAGATTCTCGGCCGCCGACAGCTTGGCCTGGGCCAGCTCCAGTTCGGCCTCTCGCTGGGCAACCAGGGCTGCCAAGTCCGCTTGCTCGAGTTCGGCAATCACTTGGCCCTGTTGCACCGGATCCCCGATATTGGCTCGCAGCTTCGCGACTCGCCCCGAAATGCGGGCTCCGACGCGAACCTCGGCACCCACCTGAGGCCGTACGGCACCGGTCGCCAAGACGGACGACGCGAAATCGCGACGTTCGACCGAGGCGGTGGTGATCGGCCCTTCCAGCGGCGGACGATTGCGCGCAAAGACCCACCATCCCACCCCGATGGCCAGAATCGCCACGATCAAGACCGCAAGCCGGCGACGTCTCTTCCGCGGGCGTTGACGAGGTACCAGGGCGGGGGGGATGGAACGCGCCGGTGAACGTCGACGCTCGCCCGACGGACGGTTCGACGTTCGCTCGCCCGTACGCTCTCGAACGCCGTCCGGGCCACGGACCCCGGTCCGCGACTGCTCATGATTCTCACTCATCAGGCTGCTCGCTTGTCTCGCTTCGTCGATGTTCACAGTGGCCGTTGCGGGTTCCCGCTGGCCCATCGGAGCATACTCCCGAGCGTTTGGGCGAGGAAAGATGGATTCCGGCATGGGATCTCTCCCCCAGTTCGAGCTGAAGTCGGCGGTACCGTGCAGCTCTTGCACACCGCCCTGCGGCTCGCTCGGCACGGTTTTGCAGGTTTCCGAACGAATCCGCGTCGGCAACTTATGAGGGGCAATTTCCGTGCCAAGATCGGTCTGCCCGCCAGCAATTCCGGGCGCCGCCCCTCAGTTCGCCGAGACCGGCTCGCGTTGACCGCCCGAAAGACGGGGGTCGGCCAGGTCCAGCCGATACATCACCTGGTTGTAGTCGTATCGCGGCGTGGCTTGCGGGTTGCCCGAAAAAGTTCGCGTGTACGTGCCCTCGAAAAACAGGAAACGACCACCTTCCGCCGCAAAATACGGATGCTGCTTGGGGTTGTAAAAACTGTAGTCCTCATGCGTCACCACCTTCGTCGCCTCACACCACGGACCCTCCGGTGCGACAGATTCAGCATACCAGACTTCCCC